>JAYKIP010000443.1:0-5277 GCA_035286205.1 Merismopediaceae cyanobacterium | reverse complement strand
CCAGTTTGCGCTCTCAGAATCGCGATGTTTTGGAATTTATGACTGAGGCAGTTAGAGCTAATCGCAAGGGAACCACTCCTCCTTCTCTATTGCCTCCGTAGCTATTCACTCTCTCTGAACGATTACGCCTATTTTGCGTTGCTAATTCAATTTCAGCTAAAAAGATTGGGTAATGTACTATGCAGTTGCGTATACCTAAAAGTCTTATCAGACAAGGGCTGTAGTCTTTAGATTATATTATGGAGATGTCTCATGATGATTCAGGTTCTTTAGTTGGTATTGATATTGATAATGCCAGTCAAAAAGTTCAACTCGATGAGCTAATTTGTAATTAGTTAGCAATCACCTTATGAAGTATAAACTCGACTCCTCGTGATGGGTAGGCGATCGCGCCCAACTATTTCGTCAGGAGCCAACTGTCCACCAGGATTGCTTTTTAATGGTTTCACCATGAAGAAAGTGCTTTAATACGTTGTTTTTAACGTATGTCAATCTTAACGTATATTTTTCGGCAATCCTGGCTAACAAAAGCCCCAGAAAGGTGCAATGCCTCACCTGGGACTTAGTTCCCCAAAAATGGGAGTGGAAGTTGAAACAAACCTTAATTAGCGGCCACCGGTTGCTTGCGAACGGCTTCAAAATAATTGTTCCAAAATTGCTTTTGAGATTCCAGCATTAATTCCACTGATTTTTCTTGGGCTTCGAGGTAACTTTTCACCAGTTCCTCCTGGAGCTTGACGCTTGTTTCAAAGGTATCCGTTAACTTAATTTCGGCAGTCCCTTTGGGCAAACCTTCTAACCAGGTGTTGAAGAATTTTTTTTGCCAATCAAGTAACTGGGTTTGGTATTCTTCAAAGAATTTCGTATCCATAGTATCCAAACCGCTAAAACCTCCATCTGATGCGAGGTGAAGGGGAAGCAGGGCGGTGATTACTACTTCCAAGAAGCATTAACACTTCTGTCACCATTATAAAACTAGACATTGATGTTACTCACAACAATTTCCCTGAAATTCCCCTGCCTAAAAGGGTCTAGGCTTATTCTGTCTAGGCTTGGGCGATCGGCAATAAAATAATTGTCAAGAATGCCTAACTTTACCCCGTCTGTTGAGAGAAAGAGACGTGGAAAACTCAAGGGTTCGTTAAGCCCCGGAGAAAATTGCGGAGGAGTTGCTTGCCTTCCGTTGTTAAAATGCTTTCTGGATGAAATTGCACGCCCTGAACGTGGGGATATTGACAGTGGCGTAGTCCCATAATCATGCCATCTTCTAGCCAGGCAGTCACCTCTAAACAAGCCGGTAAACTCTCCCGTTCAACGATCAGACTGTGGTAACGGGTCGCCGCAAAGGGATTACTCACCCCGGCAAAGACCCCTTGACCACTGTGATAAATCTCCGAGGTTTTACCGTGCATCAGCACCGGCGCAGAGATGACCTTACCGCCAAAAATTTGACCAATACTTTGATGCCCTAGACAAACTCCCAAAATTGGGGTGGTCGGAGCTAATTCCTGGATAATAGCCAGGGAAACCCCGGATTCATCGGGGCGACCGGGGCCAGGGGAAATAACAATGCCATCGGGCCGAAGTTGCCGGATTTGTTCAAGGTTAATTTGATCATTGCGATAGACCTGGATTTCGGCGGCCACAGGAAATTCCTGGCCTAACTCTCCTAAATATTGAACAAGGTTATAGGTAAAACTATCGTAGTTATCAATAACGAGAATCAAATCGGGATCTCCTAGGCCGCTGGGCTGTTCATATCATGTCACCGTTATTAAAACATTAAATTCCACAAAGGGGGAACCAATAAACATCCGGCAATGATGACCGCCGCGATCGCCGAGAGTAAAACGGCCCCGGCCGCACAATCCTTAGTAATCTTGGCCAACTCGTGGTAGGACTGCCCCACCGCTAAATCCACAACGGATTCCAGGGCCGTATTGATTAACTCAAAACCCATCACTAACGCCGAAGTGAGAGCCAAAATCGCTAACCCCGCCGTCGAAATTTGTAAGCTTAGACCGGCCCCAAAGGCGATCGAACCCAAGAGGGTATGAATGCGAAAATTTCGTTGAGTCACAAACGCATAGCGAATACCCGCCCAGGCATACCGAAAACTGGTGAACAGATCGGGGGCAATTTGCCAAGCTTGATCCCTACTATGGGCTTTCGGTTGGGGGGCATGGGTCAAATGGGCGGGGGGAAGGGCCGTCATCTTTCGATGGGTCTGGGTCTTCGCCGAAGACTTGGGATAGAGGGGAAGGGGAGTAACCGAAGAAACAGAGAGAGGAGATTTCATAATTGCCTGCTCCAAAGCAATAGAAGGCTAGTCTGACGACTTTTGGCTAAATTAAAAGTAATCTTGCCAACAATAATCAAGGCCAATGTGCTGTAATAAATCGGCCTGTCGGCGTATCATTTCCTGCAAGTGGCTGTCATCGGGATGATCCCAACCCAACAGATGCAGTAAACCATGGGCCGCTAACCAGGCCAGCTCGGTGGTCAAGGAGACGGAAACCTCTAGGGCTTGGCGGGCCGCCGTTTCCAGGGAAATTACGAGATCTCCCAAGTAGAGGGGTTCCAAAGAATCGGTCTCAACGGAGGGAACTTCGTCTTCTAAACTGGCAAAGGATAAGACATCAGTGGGTCTGTCCTGATGACGAAATTGGGCGTTGAGGTGTTGAATTTCTTGATCGTTGGTTAAACGTAGGGTTAACTCATAGGCCGAGGCTGGGGGTAAATCTGCTTCTAGCTGGGCTAACCAGAGGGTAAACCATTGTTGCCACTGGGTTTCGTCCGGTAAGGCATCAGCCGCCAGGGTACTGGGCAAGGAGCTAGGACTTTGCAGATACAGATCAACCGTAGGCACTGTAAGAACCGTCATGTTTTCCTTAGCGAGTGAGATAGGAAATACCCACCAAAATAGCGAGAAGACCGGTGGTGGTCAGGAAGAAATGGGTGAGGGATTTACCTTTTTTGCGTACCATATTCCGCATGGCCAGCTTGACGTAACTCGGTTGAGGTTCTGGGGACGGATTAGGGGCGGCAGTCTCACTCATAAGAAAAACTAATATTTTAATAAAAAATAAGGACAATAGATTATTTCCCTAATGACTTTAGCATATATCTAAAAATAGGAAGCAATTCACAGAATTTTATGGAGATGGTTAGGGATCTAAAGCGAGTCAACCTAGGGCTTTTTCCCAGGGTTACCCTGGGGGGGCATTTGCTCCAGATCGAGGATTGGCATACCGGCTTGCAGGTTCAACAAACCGGCAGTGACAATTTTTTGCCCTGGGGTTAAGCCTTCGCGAACGTGATAGGAATTTTGGATCATGGCTCCCAGTTGAACCGGTTGTTTTTGGGCGATGAGGCTCGGTTTGCCCTCCGGGTCGGGTTTGCCGGGCTGACTGACAAACACAAAGGTTTCTCCGCCTAACCGGTTAATGGCGATCGCCGGTACAAGAATGCCGGGAGCTTCATCAAGAATAATTTTGGCCTGGACTAACTGACGATTTAAGAGAGCCTTACCCACATTATTAAAACTGGCCCGGGCCAGAACAGTTTGGGCATTGCTATCCACATTGGGGGAAATAAAACTGATTTGTCCTCTGGCTAAGGTCTGGTCTTGGGCATCTACAATTTCCACAGGCAATCCGAGACGGAGGGAACTGGCCTGGGTGAGGGGAACGGGTAAATTAATTTCCAGGGCATTATTTTGGGTAAGGGTGGTTAATTTATCGCCGGTTTTAACGTAATCACCCACCCGCACGGGGATATAACCAATCACCCCACTAAAGGGAGCCGTAATCCGACTTTTTTGTAATTTCACTTCGACGGCTTTCACCTGGGCGGAGGCTTCGGCAACTTGAGCCTGAGCTTGGGCAATGGCTTCGGGGCGGGAACCATTCTGGAGACGACGGAGGGTTTGACGTTTTTCTTCGATCTCGGCAGTAATTCGTTCCATTTCAGCGTTCCGACCTTTTTTCAGTTGGGCCAGACGACGTTGGGCCGCTTCCACATCAGCGAGGGCTTGGCGTTCTTCCTTTAGTTGTTGATCAAAGGTATCCAGGGGAATGACTCCCTCATCCTTAAGACCTTGGTAGCGTTTGACCCGTTCGTTTGCCAGTTGGGCGGTGGCTTGGGCGGCGGTAATTTGGGCTTGGGCCTGGGCAATTTCTTCGGGACTGGCTCCCTGTTGAGCGTTACGGAGTTGGGCTTCCGTTTGTTGTAGGGCGGCCTGGGCCTGGGCAATGTCTTCGCGCCGCGAACCGGCCTGGAGTTCCGCTAGAGTCGCTTGGGTTTTTGCCAGGGTGGCTTGGGCTTCTAATAATTCGACCCGGAGGGTTTCGGTATCTAGTTCCATCACGACTTGACCCGCCTGGACGCGATCGCCTTCCCGCACACTAATCCGGCTAATCCGCCCATCCTGTTCTGTGGTTAGATTGGAGCCACTGCGGGCTTCGAGGGTACCGACCAAGGCCAGACTGTTTTGGACGGGGACTTCCTTCACGGTTTCGAGTTTCACGGGAATGGCCTTTGGCCCCATCATTTTGCTAGGGCCGGGCGTTCCCTGGGGTTTAACTTGCCTCCCGAAATAGGCGATCGCTCCACCACCACCCAGAAGGATTAAGCAGAGGAAGACTAACCAGGGTTTTCCTTTGGGGATAGGCGTTTTCGAGGAGGTCGGGTCAGGTGTTGTTGAAGAGGCGGGGGAAGAAACCAAGGGCGGTAGTTGAGGCATAATCACCCGATGGAGCCAAAGGGATAGGAACAGGTCTTCCACATTGTAACAATCTCTTTACAAAAAACTGTCTAGCCGGTGCTGAAAATCTACCCTCAGGATTACAGTCCTTGTCTCCCTTGCTTTTCGTTCAGCTCAATCAAGTTTTCGGTTTTTGAGTCGAATAGTTGTCATCTTGTCTAGGATTTAATAGATTGTTTGTTGCTTTTCAATAGCACGGGCAATCAGGGGAGCTTTTCTGGCTAATCCCGCTAGGGTTATTTCGCCTTGTTTATACATTCTAAACCATTCTTCGCGTTGGCGTAGGATTCTTTCAGCGTAATTTAAGCCTAGACGTTGCAGTGTAAATTCAGCTTTTTGACGTTGATTATCAGGAATTTTATCAGTTAAAACTAATTGCAACGAAGCTAGTTCCGCAGAAATTTGTGTCCATGAGAAAGGAGGGGACGACGACCGTTAAGAGAAGACGCAATCAAGAGGTTCCGTAGCCAATGCTCATGGTAACGGAATCCATTAAGACTCTCAAAAGGAGA
>JAYKIP010000442.1:0-5569 GCA_035286205.1 Merismopediaceae cyanobacterium | reverse complement strand
TGTTTTCGCAGTTGTTTTCTTCAAAGTGCGGCTCCTTATACCGAAGGCATTGCCTACAAAATCTTAAAAAATGATTTAGGGATTGATTTGCGGGAAGCCCCCGGTCATACCTCCTGTGGGGCGATCGGTTATCACGGTGATGTGGCTAATTTAGAAACCCAAATGGTCGTTGCGGCCCGCAATTTTTCCGTTGCTCACTACGAACAGGGAGTAGATAAATTATTCTCTTTTTGTGTCACATCCTTTGCCAATTATACCGAAGTGATTAAACTCTGGGAAGAAGAACCTGAGTTACGCGAATACACTGAAAAAACCCTAAAAGAAACCACAGGACGGGAATTTTGGATTCCCCATGTTTCTGGCGATCGGCCTTCAGTGGTTCATGCTTCCGATGTATTTTTTGCCAATCGCCATAAGTTAGCCGCTAAAGCTAAATATACATTAAAAGGCATTAAAGCAACGGATCATGTGGGTTGTCACTATGCCAAAATCTTTCCTGAAGAGGCAATGGGCGGAGCAGAATTTCCGCAAATTTTAGCGGGAATGTTACAAGCCTTTGGAGCCGATGTTGTGGATTATCCCGAAAGACGACATTGTTGTGGTATGGGCTTTCGTCAAGGTGCTTTTCCAGAGAATCGAGACTACACCGCAGGCTCAGTTTATAAAAAGATGAAAAGTCTCAAAGAAGCTCATCCTGACTGCAAGTTAATTTTAACTAACTGCCCAGGTTGCACGGTGTTTCTGGATGCGGAACAGGGAACCATTCGAGAAGTTTTAGAAGAAGATTTTGGCGTTTGTGTTCTCGATTATGCTCAATTAACGGGGCTGTTATTAGGTTACGATCCCTTTAAAGATTGTGGTCTCAATGCTAAAGCGGTGGCGATCGAACCCCTATTAGAGCAAATTGGCATTCCCTACGATCGCAGTAAAACCTTTGAAGAGCGTCGTCGCCCCTTCTAAAGATGGCTATTCTCCCAAAACTTAAAGATAGGTTTCCCCCTTTTTTAAGGGGGGTTAGGGGGGATAAAATCCAACTATTGCTAAATTTTTACTATTTTTAGGACAATTCAGCTATGAATAAAAATATTGTTGTTATCGGAGGAGGAGTGGCAGGTATGGCCGCCTCTGCTAAACTCATTAACTTAGGATTTAAGGTTACTTTAATTGAAAAAGACGACACTTTGGGAGGCCATGTTAAAAACTGGTTTAAAGTTTTCCCCGACTTTACCGAAGGAACAGAAATTGTTAATCAATTAAAGGGAGAATTACAAGGAACTAGGGTTTTAAAACAGACAACCGTAACGATGATTGAGGGCCAAGCTCCCCATTTTCAAGTCAGTCTTTCTAGCGGAGAAATGATAGAAGCGGCGGCCATTTTAATGGCGACAGGATTTAATCATTTTGATGCGACGTTAAAAGAGGAGTATGGCTACGGCATTTATGATAATTGCATTACCGCAGTGGAATTGGATTTGCGATTAAAAGAAGGAAGTTTAAAAACGGTTCAGGGCAAAATTCCCAAAAAGCTTGCCATGATTCACTGTGTCGGTTCCCGTGACCAAAAAGTGGGCAATTATTATTGTTCCCGTGTCTGTTGTACGAACACGATTAAAGATGCGATTGAAATTAAAAAATTAATTCCTGATTGCGATATTTATTGTCTGTATATGGACATTCGGGTATTTGGTCGCGGTTACGAAGAGTTGTATCGTACAGCCCAAGAAACCTATGGTATTCAATTTATTCGCGGTCGTCTGTCGGAAGCGGGGGAAAAAAATGATGGGAATGGCAGTTTGTTATTGCGATTGGAAGATACTTTAACGGCTAAACCGATGCGTCTGACCGTTGATATGTTGGTGTTGATGGTGGGCATGGAAGGCAATACGGACATGGCTCAGATGGCAGGGTTAGAGGTCGGTTGTGATCGCTTTTATAGCACTGTGCATCAACAATATTCCAATAATACTTCGGTGCGACCAGGTATTTTTCTGGCGGGGACGGCAACGGGGCCAAAGGCCATTATGGAATCTATTACCGATGGGCGATCAGCGGCGGCTGAAATTGCGACTTTTTTGACGACCCATTCATCTTTTGCCCAGTGCAATGGTCAATCGGAAAGTTTAGAAAATGTTGCTGTATTAGCCAGATATTGATCCCCTAAATCCCCTTTAAAAAAGGAGACTTGTTAACAACTAATTCCCCTAAATTCCCCTTAAAAAGGCTTATCTTTACGGAAATCTCCCTCTCTAAACTCTCAAAACCATACACGGCAAGTTTTTCATCTTCTCCCCCCTTTTTAAGGGGGGCTGGGGGGGATCGAGTCCCAGTAAGGGTTTCCGCAACTTCTGTGTAATGGATAGCTAAAAAAGGGGGGCTTGTTAGCTAAAGTTTAATCTCTTCAATCTCTCTTAAGAAGAGAAATTATCTTCCTATTAATAACAATCTCTCAGGAGAAAATACGATGACAACTACCTCTATTAAACCTAAACCAAAGAAAAAATGCTTTTTTGGTATTAAAAGCGATCGCCAGGTGGATGGAGACCGCATGAATCACGCTTTTCAAGAACGGGTTGATGATGAGGGAGGCGATAGTGCCAAAATTACGGCCTGTATGCAGTGTGGAACCTGTAGTGGCGGTTGTCCCAACGTAGATCGGATGGACTTAACACCTCGAACTCTAGTTTTGATGATACAGCGTGGGGAATGGGAAAAAGTCATTAATAGCAACACTCTCTGGCTCTGTTCTTCCTGCCATACCTGTACTTCCCGTTGTCCCAGGGGTGTTAGACCCTCTGAAGTGATTGAGGCCGTGAAGGCGATCGCCATTCGCCAAGGAATTAGCAATGATTCCACTCGTTTTAATCAAATTTTTGTCAACATCATTCAGAAATGGGGCATTCTTTTTGAACCCGAATTAATCCAAGATTACGGTGGTTTAAAAGCCATGGTAGAACAGGCCCCTGTCGGGATTCAGTTAGTGCTTAAAGGCAAATTATCGCCCTTTCCTGCCCAGGTCAAAAACAAAAAACAATTTAGTCAAGCCTTAGAAACCACCTTAAAACCATGAAATATTCCTACTATCCAGGCTGTAGTCTCCACACCTCCGCTAAAGAATTTGATATGTCCACTAAAGTGGTCATGGAAGCTTTGGGATTTGAACTCGAAGAACTTCAAGACTGGTCATGTTGCGGCGGTTCAATCGCCGGGGGGGTTAGCCATGATCTGGGTATGGCCCTAGCGGCGAGAAATGTGGTGTTAGCCCAACAACAAAACCAAGATTTATTAGCCTCCTGTTCTGGTTGCTATAATAAATCCTCCAAAGCCAATCGCGCCTTAGAAAATCCAACGGAACGAGAGAAAATCACCGCTGTTCTGGACACCATGGGAATGGCGATTCCTGATAATAAAATTAAAGTGCGAAATGTGGTAGATGTGTTAGCCAATGACATAGACATTTCTCCCCACATTAAACGTCCTCTAACTGGCTTAAAAGTGGCTTGTTATTATGGTTGTTTACTCACTCGTCCCGAAGATGTCACAGGTTGGGATTCCCCAGTGCGTCCCATGGCGATGGATAATTTGGCTAAAACCTGCGGAGCCGAAGTAGTAGATTTTCGCTCTAAAACCAAATGCTGTGGCGGCCCCATTTTAATTCCCCAACAAAATGTCGCCTATGAATTAACCAAAAATCTATTAGATGAAGCGCAATCCCTGGGAGCCGATTGCATTGTTTTAGCCTGTCCGTTATGCTCAACCAATTTGGAAATGCGACAACCGGATATTGAAAGACAGTATAATGTCAACTATTCCCTGCCAATTCTCTACATCACCGAATTGATTGGTTTGGCCCTCGGCCTTCAACCGAGAAAATTGGGACTGGATAAACATCTTGTCTCTCCTAAATCCGTACTGAAAAAACTCAAATGGCCCACATAGTTGTAATTGGTGCAGGCATTGGCGGCTTACCAACCGCTTATGAATTAAGACATTTACTTTCTTGTCAACACACCGTAACCCTGATTTCCGATAGCCCATTTTTTACTTTTATTCCTTCGTTGCCCTGGGTCGGCTTAGGGTTAAAGTCGGTGTCTGAAGTCCAGATGGCAGTGGAACCCGTTGCCCGTCGGCTAGGCATTCCATGGGTAGAGGGAAAAGTCAACCGTTTGGAGCCTCACCAAAAGCAACTTTGGGTCGGAGTCGAAAATAGGGCGATCGCCTACGATTATTTAGTGATTGCAACGGGAGCCTCCTTAAATCTACAAGCAGTACCAGGTCTAGGGCCAGAGGACGGTTATACCCAATCCGTCTGTAATCCTCACCATGCGGTTTTAGCCGCCCAGGCCTGGCAACGATTTCTGGAATCCCCTGACCCGTTAGTCGTGGGAGCCGTGCCTGGCACCAGTTGTTTTGGCCCTGCCTACGAATTTGCATTGTTAGCGGAATGGCGACTCAGACAATTGGGACTAAGAGACCAGGTTCCCATTACCTTAATTACGGCCGAACCCTATGTCGGTCATTTAGGCATTGGCGGCATGGCCCAATCCCGACAATTAGTTGAAAGATTATTAAAACAACAACAAATTCCTGTTCTTGAAAACGTGGCGATTACGGCCATTGATGCAGACGTGATTCACCTAGCCAATGGGTCTGCCGTGCCATTTAAATACGCCATGGTACTCCCCTCTTTTGAGGGGCCAGCTTTTCTAAAAGCCTGTCCTGAGATCGCCGATGAAAAGGGATTTGTGCCGGTTTTATCCACCCATCAACATCCCGATTTTGATTCAATTTATGCCCTGGGAGTGGTTGTTAAAATGCAACCGCCTGAAAAAACGCCGATTCCCACAGGGGTTCCCAAAACAGGGCAAATGACCGAAGCCATGGGCATGGCCGTTGCTCAGAATATTGCTTTTCGTTTAGGAGAGCATTCCCAGCCTTTGGTTACACCCACTCTCTCCGCGATTTGTATTACTGATTTCGGCGATCGGGGCATTGTTTTTATCGCTGATCCCGTACTGCCAGACCTCAAGACAGGTAAAAGACGTAAATCCCTGGCCCTCGAAGGTCGTTGGGTGAGTTGGAGTAAAACACTCTTTGAACAATTTTTTCTCCTCAAAATGCGGTTAGGATTATCCGTTCCCTGGTTTGAACGTTGGGGCTTAAAACTGTTAGGACTAGATTTGCTAGAACCGATTCACTATCCCCCTCCATCGGATAAGCAAACATTAAAAAATATACCAGAAAATTTATCTCCAAGGACAGTTTCTAAAAATTAGCCTTTTCAATAATTTCAGTTAATCAGATTCATTACGAAAATCAAGCATTTGAGGAGACAAGTCTTGGGATCATCTTGAAAATAACGCTCTGCCAAGGTTCCTAATCGGCATAACTGAACATTAAACCTCGTCTAACTTGAAACCCGTAGTTTTTCTTCGTCAGGTTCAGGGTGAGATTTAACCCATAAGCGATCGGCAATAGATTGATTTAATTAGCTTCCCCTAAGCTTTTCCTAATAATTGCAGTTGATGTAAACTCGCATAAAGTCCCTGATAATTTAATAATTGATCATGAT
>JAYKIP010000441.1:0-8005 GCA_035286205.1 Merismopediaceae cyanobacterium | reverse complement strand
AGTCAACCCAGTCTGCTTTTGCCTAAATTCCTTGCCGCTAAACTTGCCTCTTCCCCAAGCCCTAATATGCTTACTTTGGACGCATAGTCATTAACTTATCTGGTATCTAAAACTTCGCACTGTCCAGCTGTAAAAATTATGACATTAAGCCTAACTTGGACTCACTCTCCCACTTTACTTGTAAATTTTCTCCTCATTGAATTGCCCAAAAATCTTTACGAAAGATGGATTAGACATTTTGACTGCGTTCCTGTAACTGGAGACGGATGCGGGCATGAACTTCGCGGGTAATGGGATAAAAATAGGCTAAAACCAACCCCAGGATCAAAAAGAAGGCTGGTAATGGGGCCACGGCAATGCGGATGGCTAAGAGGGCTGAATCCGGTTGCAGAGGGATAGGTTTACCGGGAATCCGGGGAAGAAAACCGGCGGCTTCGAGGGTTACCCCCACCAAAAATAGCCCCAACGCTAAACCAATTTTTTGCAATAGCACCATAAAGGCATAGAAAATTCCTTCCCGGCGTTGCCCAGTGGTAAGGTCATCTAAATCCACCACATCGGGAATCATAGACCAGGGAATCAAATAGGCAACAGAAACCCCAAACCCGGCTAAGATCGCTAATCCATACATCTCTAGGACTTGTCCCGGTTGCAATAACCATAAACCCAGTTGCGCGATAATCCAGATTGTCATCCCCAGGAGATAAACCACTTTTTTGTCGAGGCGTTGACACAGGGCTTGCCAGAAAAAGAGCATGACCAGGGCGGTTCCTTGAACCGCTAAGGCCACCAGACCCGACTGTTGTTCGGGGAGTTTCATCCAACTCACCACGTAATAGACAATGATTGAGGCGGTTAATTGTACGGCTAACCAGGAACACAGATAAATGCCAATGACAAATAAAAAGGGGCGATTGCTAAAAACAATTTTGAGTTGTTGGAAATAGGGAAGGGGCGGCCCAGAAGTGTCATTGTCACTGGCGTTCAAGTCTTGGGCGAGATGTTCTTCGGTTCTGGAGTCTAGTAAGCTTACGCCAAAGGTACCGGTTAATAATCCCAGTAGCAGGGTAAAAAAGGTGATGTGATTAAAGCCTTGATTGATGCCGAACCCGCGATCGCCCCCCGGTAAAAGTTGCCAGGCAAATCCACCGAATAAGATGACGGCTAACAGGACTAACAAGCGACCCAGGAACTGTTTTTGGGGACGGGCTAAAATCGGCGATCGCCCCCGTTCCTGTAACCGTAGCCCTGACCAGAGTAAGGACAGTCCTGCGAGAGCGCAACACATTAACCCTAACTGCCAGAACTGTTCCTTCGGTTGCTGAGGTAAATCCGCCGCAATCAAAATATACAAAATCAGGGAAAGAATACTGCCCCCAATGGAAAAAGCAAAGCGAAAACTATTCAGCCGCGTGCGTTCGTTGTAATCCTGGGTTAACTCTGGCGTTAAAGCCGTATAGGGAAGATTGACCATGGTGTAGGCCAAATTAAAGCCAATGCCGATCGCCACATAATAGGCAAAAAGCCCCCATTGATTGAGAGTCGGATCAGCACTAAAACGCGGAATCCACCACTGCAAAGCATAAATCCCCACAAAGGGAATCACCCCCGCCAACATCCAGGGTAAACGACGACCCCATTTCGTCTCCGTGCGATCGCTCAAGACCCCCACCAACGGATCATTAATCGCATCAAACACCTTGCCAATCATCAACACACTACCGGCCAAACCGGCGGGCAACCCGGCCACATCCGTCAAAAAGAACAACAGATAAAAAACCAGAATATTGGCGGTAATTGCGGGCCCAAAATCTCCCGCCCCGTAGGTTAACTGGGTGGTTAAATAAAGCTTTTCGGTCGAGAGCGGACTTTTCATCCCAAGGTTATCCACTGTAAAAAAAATCGGAACATCTCAATCCTAGGGATCATCCGTTACCGACCGATTCAGGATATAGACTGTTAGCCAACGACATAGGCCACCTTTAAGGCCCAGATAATCAAAGCCGCAATACTGCCTAACACTAGAATCGAAGAAATCAAAACAATAGCGGGTTTATCGGCTCCATCAAATTTCATGATGCCGCGATTAAGGTCTGACATAGCAATACGCTCCTGAGTTTAGACAGTTGCCAGAGAGAAAGAAACGAACTGATTTTAGTTTACTCCGAATTTCTCCCTCCGATCCACCTAACCCCGTCAACTGGCCTTGGCTTTGTTAGGGAATCCCGGCAGAATCCCCAGAACCCTAGGACTTCTAAAGAAGCGTCTCAAATTCTTGACGCAGGGCTTCTACGTTGGCCACTCGTCCCACCAGGAGATTATCTCGCCCTAAATACTGCAATTCCTGTTTCCATTGCTTGACCTGGCTTTCGTGGCGTAACCAAAAATCAATCATACTCTGTACCACCGCGTCCCAATCCCAATCCGGTTTTTTGAGTACCTGTTCGGTCGCCTGAATAAACCCGTCCAGACTGCAACAATGACTGCCCAGATAGGCGATACTGCGTTGGGGATTTTGTTCAATTTCCTGTTGATAGGTAAAAAAGGTGAAAATTGGGGTGACCCCCAAAACATCAAAGCTATAGGACATCTTTCGTATCCTCACGACAATATAACAACAATGCCTTTCATTATAAAAAAGTCGCTCAGAAAAGAGGTCTAATTTTTTACCAAATGCTTAATTGAGAAGTTAACGGGTGATCAGGGATTCTAAACGGTTTTGTAATTCCTGGGTGAGATGGGCCACGGCTTGCCGTCGGTTGTTTTGATAGTCTGCGGCCCGTGCTGTGACGGAAAGGGGTTCTCCCAGGGTGATCTGTACCCGTTGTTGACCCAGGGCAGGCCGGAAAAAGGCATTTCCTCCCTTAATGCGGGTGACTACATCCCACAGCAACAGCAGGGTATCGGCAAAACGCTCCACACTGGGCTTTTCTTTGACGTAGTGGCCCGTCACCGCCACAAAGGTTTCCACTAATCTCATGTGCCACATCCGCAGATTGGCTTCTTCGGCGACTCGATCCGCTAACCCCCGCTTGACGTTAGACAGATGATTTTCGGTTTTTAATTCTTCCCGATAGATATAGTCCCAACCGGCCTGTTCCAAACGACGACAGCGATCGCTGAGATTCCCCTTAGGTGGCAAATTAAAATACTGCTCGGCGACCCCTAGGGCGACATTCAACAAATTTTGTAACCGCAGGGCAAAGAGATCGTTCGGTGTATCCTGTACCGTAGCTAAATTTTCGGATAGGGAGGCTTGCAGATCTTCAATGGCCGGTAAAGCTTGATGATAAAACTCCCGATAAAAATTCTCCATCATCTCCAACAGGACTTCCCCGGCGTGAAACAGTCGTTGGTATAGCTTCTCTTCCTGGGGCCGGTCGGGATCGGCGGGGCTAGATGCCGGAATCCCCAAATCCTGTTCCAAGTTCTGCAAAAGTTGGGCAATGTTTTCCCAGGGGGGCGTAAGGTAAAAATATTGAATCCCAACGGGTAAGATAATCACCTCTTCGTCTCGCTGGGCCTTGCGTAAATCTTCCACCGTCCAAAAGCCTAACTGAGCAATGCCCGGTTCTAAGGGGCTAATGATTTCGTTATGGCCATTGGTTGCCCCTTCCGGAGCCGCCGCTAGGGGATAACGACTGTTTAATAATAGGTCTCTGGCTGATCGCAGTCCCGGAATGTCCAATTTTCCTCGTTGAATGGAAGTGCCGCCTAAGCGGGAATAGAGCCAACCGACGGCCGATCCCGCCCACAGGGGAATCCCGCGATCGTACATAAAATGGGAGTGAATCGGAGAGGGAAAGGTTAACTTTTGCGCTGGCAGAGCCTGGGGTAAGAGTCGCCAAAAGAGGTAGCCCATGCAGTAGGGATCATTCACACTGGGATGGCGAAAGGCCAACAGTAAACGAATTTTGCCCGCTTGAAATTCTTCGTAGGCTGAAACTAATCTTTCTAAGTGTTGCGCGGTAATTTCCGTGAGGGGCGATCGCCACTGTAACCAGAGGGGCAGTAGGGTTTGACAAGCCCTTAATACCCAGGGATTGAGTTGGGGCGGAATAAAGGCTAGGGGCGGTTGAGCGCGAATTAAGGGGGCCATCGAACTCCTTAACACCAAAGGATTGTCTAAGTGGATCTGGGGGAATCTTGATAAATCTTTAAAATTGATCTTAATCGCTATCGCCGTTTCAGTAATCCTAGACACCTCAAGCAGTGGCCAGGGATTCATCCAGGGGAACCCAGAAGATTACCCAGGGTATTGATCACCGCGTTGATCACGATAGCGTGACAGAATGAAAATTCAGGGATCTTGTATAATCGAAAGCTCAAGTCTTCTCCTAACATTGGGTTTTCACTGCTCATTTTCTTGCGACTGCTTTTGTGCGTTCCTCAAAACCCATCAAACTGGATTTGCATCACGATTATCCCTGTCCCTGTCGTCGCCAAGGGCGTTTACAGCCGATTGTGTTAACGGAAGCCCTGGGGTGCGATCGCTGTCAACAAATTTTTGTGGTGGACGAAAAACACCAAGAAATTGAATTAGTGTCTTCTGCCTATCCCTATAAACGTCTCTGGCGTTGGAATGGTTACCGGTGGCGCGTCAAAGGTCGTCAAAGCCCCGAACGATTACCGATGATGGCCGCCTGGTTACTGGTGATGCTCAGTGGCTGGACACTCCTCGCTCTGCGATCGCCCCTCACCTTAAGCCTCATTTTAGGGATAATCATTGCAGGAACATTATTATGTTTTTTTGTCTATGTGCTTTGGTTGCTTTATCGCCGTTAATTTTGGAAAACCGCTATGACTAACGATACCCTGGCATCCGTCATTATCCCGACGCTCCAAGCCGCCCATAAAGCCTTTGTTGCCCTGGGACAGTTATCGGGGCAGAAACGGAATCAAGGGGTACAAGCCATGGCCAAGGGGCTAGAAAATTCCTTTGATCAAATCCTGGAAGCCAACACCCTCGATCTGGAGATGAGTCGCGAAATGGCCGTCTCCGATTGTTTTTTAGACTGGTTGAAATTAACCCCCAAACGCTTAGAATCCGCCGTCGAAATTTTAGAGCAATTAGCCGAACTGCCCGATCCCATTCAACGGGTGATGAACGCACCTTACCAACTAAACCCGTCCCAAACCTATTGTCAATTAATGCCCTTGGGCGTTGTGGCCTTAGTCTATGAAGCCTTTCCTGAATTAGCGGTGATTGCGGCGGGCTTTTGTGTGAAAACCGGCAATAGTTTAGTGTTGAGAAGTTGCGGAGCCTCTAGTCATACCGCGACCGCCTTAACCCAGATTTTGCACGACAGTTTAACAGAGGTAGGGTTTCCGCCCCATTGTTTGGCCAATTTATCCAGTGATGAAGTGCCAGTCATTCAAGAATTAGTCAGCCAGGATCAATATATTAATTTAATTATTCCCTACGGCCGCACCAGTTTAGTGGAAAGGGTAACCCATCAATCCGGTGCGCCGGTGTTAAAAGCGGCCATGGGTAACTGTTATCTTTATTGGTCAGCCAAAGGGGATTTAGAGTTAGTGCGTTGGATGATTTTAGATAGCCATGCCAGTGAACCCGATCCCGTTAATGCCATTGAAAAAGTGATTATTAGTCCCTCTCAAAATAGCTCTTTATTATTAAGATTATTTAATAATTTGCAGGAAAAAGGTTTTCAGTTACGGGGGGATCAAGAATTGTGTGAAGCGTTTCCTAATCATTTGACTTTGGCCAAGAATAGCGAATGGAGTCGGCCCTATTTAGAGAAAATTCTTGCGTTCCGTTCTGCGTCACATCTTGCGGAGGCGATCGCCTGGATCAATCATCACAGTAGTGGTCATGCGGACTGTATTGCGACGGAATCCTATCAAGAAAGTCGTCAATTTGCCATGGGCATTGATAGTGCCTTAGTGTATATTAATACCTCCCCTCGCTTTAGTCGCAATCCTAAACAGGGAGAGTCCTTATTTCTGGGGATTTCTAATCAAAAAGGCAATCGTCGCGGCCTAATTGGCTTAGAAGCCTTTACCACCTTGAAACAGGTCGTCCAAGGCAGTGGCAAAATTTAACAAGATCTAGCAAAATTTCAGATTCTCCCCCAAAATTGGGGGCCGGGGGGCAAAAAAAAACTAGGAAGCAAGGGACAAAATAAAGGCAGAACTGGGTAAAAAATTTAATGCAAAAAATCAGCAATCTTCGCAACCGCTTGACGTAAAATCTCCGGCTCTTGCACTAACGCAAACCGCACATAACCTTCCCCCTGACGACCAAAACCGGCCCCCGGCGAAACCGCTACCCCGGTTTTTAACACTAATTCCTGACAGAATTTCACCGAATCTTTAGCCCATGGTTCCGGCAACTTAGCCCAAATATAAAGGGTAGCAGGAGGAGTCGGCACTGACCAGCCAATTTCGGCCATGGCTTGCACAAACACATCGCGTCTGGTTTCAAAGGTTTTAATGGTTTGGGTGACTAACGCCGGGGGACTTTTTAAAGCCGCGATCGCCCCATTTAAAATCCCGCGATATTGATTAAAATCCACCATCGCTTTAATTTGCCGCAGAGCCAAAATTAATTCTGCATTCCCAACAGCAAAGCCAATCCGAAAACCGCCCATATTATAGGATTTAGAAAAGGTAAAAAATTCAATACTGACGGATTTTTGAGGGTCAGCCTGTAGGATGGATGGAGGTAAACTTTCACCCGTAAACACAAAATCACAGTAGGGAAAATCGTGGACGAGGGCAATCCGATGACGTTGACAAAAGGCCACAGCTTCTTCAAAAAAATGTAAAGGGGCGATCGCTGTTGTCGGATTATGGGGATAACTTAAGACCATTAATTTGGCCCGGCTAACAACCGTTGGCGGAATATCTGCTAAAACCGGTAAAAATTGATTTGTCGCTAACAATGGCATTCCATAGATTTCTCCCCCGGCAAGATAGACTCCCCCCGCATGGGACGGATACCCAGGGTCAAGCAAGAGAGCCACATCTCCCGGATTTAAAACCGCTAGGGGCAAATGGGCTGTACCTTCCTGGGAGCCGATCAGAGGCAGAACCTCTGTGTGGGGATCGAGGGGAATCTGAAAACGCTGGGCATACCATTGAGCCACCGCTTCCCGAAAATCCTGGGTGCCTCGATGTAAGAGATAGCCATGGGTACTGTTATCCCCCAGGGATCGCTCAATTTCGGCCACAATCTCAGGGGCCACCGGCAAATCCGATGATCCCAACGACAGATCAATCAGGTCGTGTCCCTGGGCCTGGGCTAAACTTTTCGCCCTATCCATATCCGCAAAAACGTTCGTCTGTAAGCCTTGTAAGCGATCGGCAAACTGGATCATGCGTAAGCTCATCTCCTATTCATTATTCAACGGGTCAATTTAAGCATTGACATCCACCCCTCGCTAAAGCGAGAGGATTCCTATCTACCCAAACAATGTTAATTGAATTGGCAATAGGCGGGTTGACACTTCATCGGAAGCTACTAGCAAGCTAGATTTACGCCGTCCTCCATGCTCGTTTAGAGTCTCGGAAAGCCCTCTCGCGACTTTGATATTTCGTGCGGCATTTACGTCTCTATCGTGAGTTTCCCCACAAAACAGACAAGTCCATTCTCTTACAGAAAGTTCTTTTTTACCGCCTATTTCTCCACAGGCTGAACACCTCTGAGACGTTGGTTCCCATCGAGAAATTACCCTAAAATCTCTGCCATACATTTCTGACTTGGCTTCTAACATCGTCCTAAAACTACGCCATCCTAAATCAGAAATTGCATGGGATAGTTTACGCTTTTTCAGCATTCCCGATGTGTTTAAATCCTCTAGCACAATCGTTTGGTTTTCACGAATGAGCCGAGTTGATAGTTTATGCAGAAAATCAGTTCGAGTATCTTTAATTTCGGCATGAATTTTGGCAACTCTTCGTCGCGCTCTTTCACGCCTTTTACTCCCTTTTTGCTTGCGAGATAGACTCCGTTGAGCCTTTCTCAACTTTTTCAGTCCTTTTT
>JAYKIP010000440.1:0-9471 GCA_035286205.1 Merismopediaceae cyanobacterium | reverse complement strand
GGGCAAACGCATCTAAATTCTAGACTCCTTATCCGATAAGACTTTCAGCGTTTCAGAAAAATCAACCATGATCTCGGAAACCCTTATCCAGCCTACCTTTCACAAATAAGATGCGTTCGCCCTAGGCTTGTAGGTGTCTCACTTGACGACAGGCTTCCTCTAAAATCCAATGACCCAAGGAGAGGATTAACCCCGTTTCTTCGGCGATCGCGATAAATTCCTGGGGAGGAATGGGGCCCATCTCCGGGTGATGCCAACGCACTAATGCCTCAAATCCTGCCAGACGACCCGTATCCAGGGCAATGATCGGTTGATAATGCAACGCAAATTCCTGACGTTCCACCGCTCGCCGTAAATCATTTTCCCGTTGTAGCCGTATCACCACCTGTTCGTGCATGGCCGGGTCAAAAATGACTGAACAGCCTTTGCCTTTTAATTTGGCCTCGTACATGGCGGTGTCTGCATCCCGGAGAATTTCCTGGGGATGATGATAATGGGCATGACCCAGGGCAATCCCGATACTGGTATTGGTAAAAATTTCCTGACCCTGAAGAATAAACGGTTGATTAAATTGCTCATGGATACGGTGGGCAATGGCGATCGCCCCGCTGGCCCCTGGAATCCCTTCCACCAACATGGTGAACTCATCCCCCCCTAACCGGGCCAAAGTATCACTGGGACGCAAACATTTCTGGAGACGTTGGGCAATTTCCTGCAATAACAAATCCCCACAGCCATGGCCCAAACTATCATTAATCGTCTTAAAGCCATCCAAATCCAGGAATAACACCGCAAACTGGGTCTGATGGGTCTTAAGTTTCCCCTGGGTCAGGACAGCCCCTAACCGCTCCAAAAATAACAGACGATTGGGCAGACCCGTCAGGGAATCATGGGTCGCATGGTAATTCAACTGTTCAATGGCTAACCGGCGCTCGGTCACATCCCGCAGAGAGACCAGATAGGAGGAAGAACCGGCCCAAATAATCTCGGCCACACGCATTTCCGCCGTTAACGGCCGCCCATCTCGACGACAGAGGGTGATTTCCGTTGGAGTTGTTTGGGTCAAAGGAACGCCAAAGGTATCCGTTAACAATTCCTCGGCCGGTCGATCAAATAGCTCGGTAGCCGCCGGATTGACAAACTGAATGTGGCCCTGGTGATCCACCACAAACAGGGCATCGGAAATGGTGGTAATAATGCGATTCAGCCGTTCTTCACTTTCCTTCAGGGATTTTTCGCTTTGTTTGGCCGTGGTAATATCTGTGGCAATCCCGTCTAACCGGATGGCTTCCCCAGCTTTGTTATAAACCAAATGGGCGCGATCGCGGAGCCAACGCACTTCTCCCTGATGATTAATAATCCGATAGATTAAATCCTTGTTTTGGTGGGATTGGCCGATCTCATAGGAGCGATTTTCGACCCATTCGCGGTCTTCCGGATGGATAAACTTCGCCAAATTGTGAGCATCCGCCATAAACTCTGTCCGCGAAACCCCATAAAATTCCTCCACGGCCTCATTGAGATAAATAAAATCCCCCGTTTGCAGATCCAGTGACCAGACAATATCCTTGAGGGAACCTAAAATACTTTGCAACTGTTCTTGACTTTGCTGAAGGGCAATTTCTGCCTGTTTCAAGGGAGTAATATCATGGGCGGCCGCATAGAGGAGTCCCTCTTCCGGTACCGGAGCCGCGGCCCAGGCTAACCAACGGTAAGTCCCATCCTGACAACGATACCGATTTTCAAAATAAAGGGTGGGAATCCCCTGGGCTAGGGTCTGCATTTCCTGGTGGGTGGCGGCCAGATCATCGGCATGGACAAACTCGATAAAAGGCCGCTGTAACAGTTCCGCTTCCGAGTATCCCAGTACTTTGGTAAAAGCCGGGTTAATGCGGCGAAAATAGCCTTGAAAATCCGCAATGCCCAACAAATCTAACGACAAGGTAAAGAAGCGATCGCGCTCTAGGGTCGCCCGTTGCCGTTGATCAATATCGAGGATAATCACCAGAAAAGCCGTGGCCAAACCCAACTCATTGCGGATCGCTGAAACCATCAACTGACACCAGACCCAATGGCCTTCCCGATGCCGACAGCGTTGTTCCTGGGACAGAGCCGGGGCAAAGTCCTGCTCTAAAAACTGACTAAAGGCCTGGTTGGCGGTCTCCTGTTCGTAGAAGTCTTGAAACCGTTTTCCCTTTAGCTCCTGGTTGCTATACCCTAGAATTAACGAGACTCCGGGGTTCACCGCTTCCACACGCCCCCAGATGTCCAGTTGCAGAATGCCCACCCCCGCCTGCTCAAAAATACTGCGAAAGCGGGCTTCACTAATGGCTAGGGCCTGTTCCGTTTCTTTGTACTCCGTAATGTCGGACTGAATACCAATAAAGTTTACTAAATATCCCTGGTCGTCATAGACTGGAGCCAGGGAAAACTGATACCAATAAATTTCGCCGTTCGGACGTTGATTGGCCAGGGTTAACTGACATTCTCGACCAAAGGCCAGGGCCGTCTGGAGCCGGGGATCTTCGCCCGATTTCTGGAAAAAATGGCAGGGTTGGGCGATCGCCTCCTCTTTGCTGTAACCCGTCACGGTTTCAAAACCATGGTTCACGTAGATAATCGGATTGGAAGACTCCAGGGCATCGGTAATCACAATGCCGTTGGGACTGGCATTCATAGCCCGCTCCATCAGTTGCAACCGGTTTTCGTAGCGTTGTCGGTCAATGGTAGCGGCGAGGAGATGGCTGACCACCTTTAAAAAACTCAGGTCTTCTTCCGTAAAGCGATAATGTCGGCTATAGACCCCTAACACCCCAAAAATACCCTGGGGAGTCGGCAAAATCAAATTGGCTCCGCTTTTAATGCCTTGATTGTATAGTAGGGGCGCACCGCGAAAGCGAGTTTCCAAATCAAGGTCTTTAGTCGTCACTGGCTGATAATCTTGATTGGCTCGGTCGGCATTGACCGCTAGGGTGTAACCGGCAAAGGAGCGGGCCGTTGCATCAATGGTCATCCCCCCAATTAAAGAACTTTCCCACCCATAACCAGCACATAAAACAAAAGCACTATGATTCGGCAAGAGTTCCCAAATGGCACAAAATTCTATCCCCAGGGCCTCGGCCACCAACGCTCCCGCATCATCAAAGAAACCATAGAGATCATGGTTCAATAAACCCCGTTTCCCTAGCTCGGCCAAGATCTCCTGAAGGCGGTCTCGACGGGAAGCCAGCATGAGTTGGGATTCTAGCTGTTGACGTTTCGCTTGTTCCTGTTGTAGCTGGTGACGAAGCTGGAGAACTTCCTGTTGTAATGCAGAAGTGTCAAGGGAGGAGGTCACAGGAGAACGCAAGGAGAATCTTCAATCAAAAGGACTTAAAGACAAGGCAAGGTACTAATTTGCGGGGGATTTCATCGAGTAACGAAAGGAGTAATCCACGCTACTTTTTTATTATTGCGAAAAAGTTGGTCGCTTCTCGAACTTGTCTTAAATCTTAATGATTGCCTTCTATACCCCCGGTGGCCGTTCAAATCTTGAGATCCGGGCAGTTTCTCAGAAATTACGCTACCAGGAGTTGCCGGCCGACTGTAGCCGTTATGATGGGGTTACAAAAAATAGTTTTTACCGACTAGCATGAGTCAAGAGACCCTTTTCAGCAAGATCATCCGCCGCGAAATTCCCGCCCAGATCGTCTATGAAGATGATCTTTGTTTGGCATTCAAAGATATTAATCCCCAGGCTCCGGTGCATCTTTTGATTATTCCCAAAAAGGCGATCGCCAAACTCTCCTCTGCCGATACGGAGGATCAGAGCCTCTTGGGTCATTTACTGTTAACGGCCAAAAAACTCGCCACCGATTTAGGACTAGAAAACGGGTTTCGTCTGATCATCAATAACGGCGAAGAGGCAGGTCAAACGGTCTTTCATCTTCATATTCATTTACTGGGCGATCGTCCCTTTGCTTGGCCGCCGGGTTAAATGAGAGTTTTTTGCCCCCCGGCCCCTAACTTTGGGGGAGAGATCCCAAAAACAGGCGATCGCCAAACCCAGGGTGGCAAGTTTGAGGTGGGATAACGTTAATTTTGGTAAAGAATGCCAACAAATCCCCATAAACCCCTGACCCCTATTACCCTTAGATCCAAAAGGTCAATTACCATAGTCATAACTCCTAATCAAGCGGTGATGTTCTTTCCGACTCACCCGATCCTTTCACCTTGATCTGAAAACTTATGGGAAAACCGACTGGCTTTTTAGAATATGCCCGCGAATTACCGACGGAATTGGCCCCCGGCGATCGCATCCGTAATTGGGATGAATTTCATTTCACCATGCCCGATGAAAAGGTGCAGACCCAGGGCGCACGATGTATGGACTGTGGCACGCCCTTCTGCCATACGGGAACCGTGATTAGCGGCATGGCCAGTGGTTGCCCCATTAACAATCTCATTCCCGAATTTAACGATTTGGTGTATCGGGGATTATGGCAAGAAGCCCTAGAGCGTTTACACAAAACCAATAACTTTCCCGAATTTACGGGGCGAGTTTGCCCGGCTCCCTGTGAAGGCTCCTGTGTTTTAGGCATTAATAATCCCCCGGTCACCATCAAAAATATTGAATATTCGATCATTGAAAAGGGTTGGCAGGAAGGCTGGGTGATCCCGGAACCGCCTAGCAAACGCACCGGTAAAAAAGTGGCTGTGATTGGTTCAGGCCCTGCCGGATTATCGGCCGCCGCTCAACTGAATAAAGCGGGCCATTGGGTAACGGTCTATGAACGGGCCGATCGCCCAGGGGGTTTGCTGATGTATGGCATTCCCAACATGAAACTGGACAAAGAAGCCGTTGTTTTGCGTCGTCTCAAAGTGTTGGAAGACGAAGGCGTAACCTTTGTGTGCAATACGGCAGTGGGCAAAGATTTACCCGTTGAAACCTTGTTAAAAGACTTTGATGCAGTGGTGTTGTGTACGGGAGCCACGAAACCCAGGGATTTACCGATTCCCGGACGGGAACTCCAGGGCATTCACTTTGCCATGGATTTTCTGACGGCCAATACCAAAGCTATTTTAGACGGGCAACCGGGGGCGAACTTTATTTCAGCCCAGGGCAAAGATGTGGTGATCATTGGGGGCGGTGATACGGGAACCGATTGTGTGGGAACCTCGATTCGCCATAGCTGTAACAGTGTAGTGCAGTTAGAAATTATGCCCAAACCGCCCCAGGAACGGGCCACCAATAATCCCTGGCCGGAATGGCCCAAGATCTATAAACTGGATTACGGTCAGGAAGAGGCAGAAGCCTTGTTTGGCCATGATCCGAGGGCCTATTTGCGGACAGCGACCCACTTTGAAGGGGATGAAAACGGTCAGGTCAAAGCGGTACATACCGTCGAAGTCCAATGGACAAAAAACGAGAAGGGCCAATTTATTCCCCAGCACGTTCCAGGAACGGAAAAAGTGTTACCGGCTGAGTTGGTGTTATTGGCCATGGGGTTTTTAGGGCCAGAGGAACCTTTACTAGAAGCCTTGAAGTTGGAGCGGGATCAACGGGGCAATGTCAAAGCCGATTATGGTCGTTATGAAACCAGTCTTCCAGGGGTTTTTGCCGCAGGCGATTGTCGTCGGGGTCAAAGTTTAGTGGTTTGGGCCTTTAATGAGGGTCGAGGAGCCGCTAAAGCCTGTGATCTGTACCTGATGGGCGAAACCGATCTGCCTTAATCCTAGATTAACCAGGGGTTTCCTCGGATTTCCCCTGGTTCAGACGAGATGCTGTTTTCATACCCTAGAGAGGATTACTGGCGGAAGGCCGGCGATTAATCACCTGGTCAATCAAACCGTACTCTTTGGCATCCTCGGCTGACATGAAAAAGTCCCGTTCTGTATCTTCGGCAATTTTGTCGAGGGGTTGCCCCGTATGGTTGGCTAAATGTTGATTAAGCAGTCCTTTGAGATACAGGATTTCCTTGGCTTGAATTTCAATATCAGTGGCTTGGCCCTGCGCTCCTCCCAGGGGTTGGTGAATCATAATCCGTGAATTGGGGAGACTCATGCGTTTGCCTTTGGCTCCTGCACTTAACAGGAAGGCTCCCATACTGGCGGCTAAACCGATGCAAATGGTGGAAACATCGGGCCGGATTTGGTTCATGGTGTCGAAAATGCCTAAACCGGCTGAGACGGAACCGCCGGGGGAATTAATATACAGATAAATATCTTTTTCCGGGTCTTCCGCTTCCAGAAACAGCAGTTGGGCAACCACCAGGTTGGCGTTTTCATCCCTGACTTCCTGCCCTAAAAAGACAATCCGTTCCCGCAATAGCCGGGAGTAAATATCAAAGGCGCGTTCACCACGGCCAGAGGTTTCGATAACGGTAGGGATCATGGATGATGTGCTGGACTGAATGTGACTATGTTTTAGATTGTGCCACATTCTCCGACGGCCCTGCTAGGAGCTTGCTAAACTGGGAGGTTAATACCTAGAGGATTTTGGAAACGGTTTGCTGTATCTACAAGGTTTTTAATTGTTCTCCTGTGGGGTCTCCCTGCTCTATTATGGGTTGGCTGGTTATACGGCGATCGCTGAAATGCTAAAATTTCTTCATGTTTGACAACGTCTGCAAATATCTCACCGAAACTTTTTCCGAAGACTACGCCACTTGGCTGTTAGGAAAACCTGTCACCCTGACCAGCCTTAGTCCAAAAGAACTTTCCTTAGAACCGATTCGAGCCGATGCCTTAATTTTGGAACAGTCCGATGACCTCGTTTTGCATCTCGAATTCCAAACGGAAGTAGATAAAACCATCGGCTTTCGGATGTTAGACTATCGGGTGCGAGTGTATCGGCGTTTTCCCCATAAAACCATGCACCAGGTCGTTATTTACCTGAAGAAAACTGGGTCGCCGTTGGTTTACCAAGAACATTTTCAACTAGCAGAAACCACCCATCACTATCGGGCCATTCGTCTGTGGGAAGAATCACCAGAACCATTTTTGAACAGTCCTGGACTATTACCCCTTGCCGTCTTGACCAAAAGTCAGAATACAACGGCACGATTGCGGGAAGTTGCCCTGAAACTGGATAAAATGGAAGACAGGAGCTTGAGAGCTAACTTGACCACTGCCACCGCCATCTTTGGGGGATTATTAGTTAAACCAGAATTGATTAAAACGATCTTACGGAGTGAAATTATGAAAGAATCCACTGTTTATCAAGAAATTTTGCAGGCAGGCGAACAACGGGGTCTCTTCAAGGGAGAACAACAAGGTTTTCTGAAAGGAGAGCGACAGGGCCTTCTTAAGGGCAAACTAGAAGGTAAGCTAGAAGGTAAGCTAGAGGTTGCTCAAAAGTTACTCGAACGAGGATTATCTGTCTCAGAGGTTGCCAGCATAACCGGATTAACAGTTGAGACAATTGAGAATATCTCTTTTCCCCACAATTCCTAAAATTTTGATGTTTTAGTGATGTCCAAACCCGACAAAAATAACGGGCTAGGTTTTGATGTCATCTAAATGTGCAACGGCTTAAAATAAAGTGTTAACAATCAGGTTTTTGGGGAACGGTTTGCTATATCTACAAGGTTTTTTATTGTTCTCTTGTTTGATCTCCCTGCTTTATTATGGGTTGGCTGGTTATGCGGCGATCGCCTTTTTTCGTGCCGGTCTCACGGAGAACAGCGATGAGTTTCAGCCCCCGGTGACGGTCTTAAAGCCTTTGTGTGGGAATGATTGGGAAGGTTACGACTGTTTAGCGTCTTTTTGTCAACAGGATTATCCGACCTATCAAATCATTTTTTGTGTGCAGGAAGAAACCGATCCCAGTGTGGCCTTGGTGCAGAAACTTCAGGCTTCTTTTCCCCAGGTAGAGATAATTTTGGCGATCGGTCAACCGAATTTAGGGATTAATCCGAAAATTAATAATTTAGCCAATGCTCTGCCCCAGATTCGCCATGATTTTTTAGTGATTGCGGATAGTGATATTAAGGTTACCCCCGATTATTTAAAAACTATTCTTAAACCGTTTCAAAATCCAGATATTGGGGTTGTCACTTGTTTATATCGTTCTGTAACCCAGGGATGGTTAGCGGGGTTTGAATCCCTAGAGATTGCCACAACCTTTGTGCCGAAAATTCTCACGGCTCGCCTTTTAGAAGGCATGAATTTTGCTTTTGGTTCAACGATCGCCCTGCGTCGAGAAGTGTTCGATAAAATTGGGGGATTGGCGAGGATGGCGAACCATTTAGCGGATGATTATCAGTTAGGTCATTTACCGGTAGTAGCCGGTTATCAGGGGTTTTTATCGTCCTATGTGGTGGAGCATCATTTAGGGCAGGTTACGCTGTCGGAGATGTTAGCTCGGCAAATTCGTTGGCAAAAGTGCGTTCGTGTTGAACGGTTTTGGGGTTATCTCGGTTTATTTTTCACCCAGGGGACGGTGTTAAGTACCTTTTTGTTAATTTTAACCCAGGCTTCTCTTCTCGGATGGGGTGTTCTTCTCACTCTTTGGTTAGCGCGTTATTTCACTGTTTATATCACGGCGATCGCCCTTTTGCAGGATGCTACCGCCAAGCAATTTTGGTTATGGACACCCTTACGGGATTTTCTCTCTTTTGGGATTTGGTGTTATAGTTTTGGCGGCGATCGGATCACTTGGCGCGGCAAAACCTATCAATTATTACCCAACGGTCAACTCACTCCCCTTCCTTAATCACACTTTAACGAGGCTTTTGGGGAGCAAAAACCCTGATTAATCCCATTAATAATCCTAGAAAAATTATGCCTAAAATACCCGCCAAAGGATTTTGATCAATGCCGGTGACCCAATCCGGTACGCGGTTTGTATAGTGAAGTAATTGCCCGACATTGAGAATATAATAACCCCAGACCAATCCTCCGTGCAGTCCGATACAAATTCCCAATAATTGACCATAGGAACGTTTGGCGATCACTAACAAAATTCCTAAAAGAATTAAAGCCGGAAATTGGAGAAAGGTGCGAATAATTTCGGGTAAGGGTTTCAAAAAATGTAGAATGGCAAAGAGCAGACTATTCACCCATAAAGCTGTTCGGAGAGCATAATCTCGCTCCAGTTCCGTCAAGAGCCAACCCCGAAAAAATAATTCCTCAGCAAAGGCGACTCCCAAACCGGTTAAACTGCCTTCTAAAATGATTCTTCCTAAGTTAACTCCCGACGCATAAATTTCCACCCATCCCAATAAAGATTCTGTGATAAATAAACTGAAGGTAAACAAGAGGCCCCAGGCTAATCCTTTGAGGAGTAATACCCCATTTTGGCGCGGTCTGCCTAACCCATACAACCGCCAAACATTCTGGGTCGGATAAACGATTTTTCCCCAGGCGTATAACCCGATAAAAAATAGCAGTCCCAGGGGAACCATGGTCACAATGGAACGTAAATTGGCATCTTCCCTAATCAACAAAAAGAGGGGAAGGGCGATCGGCAACCAGGCACAGAGTAAGCCC
>JAYKIP010000439.1:0-4945 GCA_035286205.1 Merismopediaceae cyanobacterium | reverse complement strand
GTTGGGCCGCTTTAACCTGTTCCGCCGCAATTTTAACCCCCTCTTGAAGCGGATCTTTAGCCTTGTCTAATCGTTGGATTAGCTCATCGGGAATATGAACCCCTGGCACATTTTTGTTAATAAATTGAGCATTTTTTGCTGATTTTAAGAGGAAAATACCGGCAAGAATGGGTTTCCCACAACCCGCCGCGATTTGGGTCATAAACTTATCTAATTTCTCAAAGTCGGTAATTAATTGACTCTGGAAAAATTGCGCCCCGGCTTCGAGTTTACGGTTAAAACGCGATTGCAAGCCTGACCAACTGGCTAATTGGGGATCTACGGCGGCCCCGGCCACTAAATCTAAGGCTCCATCGGGCAAGGGTTTTTCATTACCATCTAACCCCAGATTTAATTTTTGAATGAGTTTCAATAATCGCACGGATTCCAATTCATAGACGGCCTTGGATTGGGGATAATCCCCCGCTTTTAAGGGATCACCGGTCAACGCCAAAATATTGGTTAAACCCAGGGCGGCGGCTCCCATCAGATCGGCCTGGAGGGCTATCATATTGCGATCGCGGCAGGTAAATTGACAGATACTTTCCAGACCCGCTCGTTGCAAAAGGACACAGGCCGCCAGGGACGACATTCTCAGGACAGCCCGGCTACCATCGGTCACATTAATGGCATGAACCCGACCCTTAAGCGGTTGCGTAACGGTTAACATTCGTTCCGGGTTAGCACCTTTGGGAGGCGTAACTTCCGCCGTAATTAAAAATTCCTGGGATTGAAGGGCTTGGCGAAACAGGGTCGGCATGGCGATGACGGTGGAGACAAAAACAGGATATTCGCCCTAGTATAGCGGTGATGGGGAATCCCCAGGGAATGCCTACCCGGCGATCGCTACAGGGGAAAATAGTCCAAAACCTGTCAATACTCAGCATGGTAATGCCAGGGCAAACGCATCTAAATTCTAGACTCCTTATCCGATAAGACTTTCAGCGTTTCAGAAAAATCAACCATGATCTCGGAAACCCTTATCTAGCCTACCTTTCAAAAATAAGATGCGTTCGCCCTGATGGTAACGTCTGGTCTTAACCCATTGATAACCTAAACTCTTCGCAAAATCTCTTAGCATGGAAAGCGTTTCTTCCGGCGGGTCTAGTGATGGCTAATAACCCTCAAACCTTTGGCGATTGGGCCGTAGTGGCAGTTCGTCGTCATTATCGTAAAATGCTTAAACATGAACCGGCGGTGCTGAAGGACACTGATCCCGAAGAACTTCATCAAATGCGGGTGGGAATGCGACGTTTACGGTCGGCGATCGCCGGTTTTGACCAGGCTTTGAGCTTACCCAAGACCGCTTCTGCCCAACGGGTCGGCACGTTCTCCCAACAACTCGGAGAGTTACGGGATATTGACGTACAACAGGAAACCTTAATTCAGCGTTATTACCCTCAACTGCCCCCAACGGAACAAACGGTTTTACAAGCAGTGTTAAAAATATTAGACAAAAAGCGCGAAAAAAGTTTTAAAAATGTCCATCGGGCCTTAACCAGTTCCAAATATTTTGCCCTCAAAACTACCCTAGAAGATTGGTTAGAAAATCCGCAATTTCAGGCGATCGCCGTTTATCCCGTAGAAGCCGTCTTGCCCGATATTTTATTACCGCAACTCAGCCTTTTTTTCCTCCATCCTGGTTGGTTAGTGTCGGCAGAAAAATCAGATTTAGGTGTTTATCAACCGCAACCTTTAAACCCGGAACAAATCGAAAATTTATTACTGAGAGAGAGTTCTCCCCTCCACGACCTGCGAAAAATGGCGAAACGCACACGCTATCAAATGGATCTCTTTACGGATTTTTATGGAGAAGATTACCAAACCCTATTAACCCAAGTTAAACAAGTCCAAGAAATTTTAGGCGATATTCAAGATAGTGTTGTCCTGCGGGAATTTTTAGACCAGGGCTTAAAAAATCAGGTAAACTTACTGCTACCCACGCTTGCCGAAGCCTTACGTCATGACCGGTTGCAAAAATGGTCAGAATGGCAACCCCTCCAAACCCTCTTCCTCAACTCCGAACAGCGATCCCGCCTGCGACAAACCATTGAAAACGCCGCTTTCCCCCCTCTCCAATCCCATGCCTAAATCCTCTCCCCTCGAATTGTCTTCCCCCCCCTCCCTGCAAACCACCGATACGATCGAACTTGATCCACCCTTGACGACGACCCTCGCCCTGCGATCGCGCCCCTGGACAATCGAAGACAGTGAAAAACTCTATCGCATCAACGGTTGGGGAGACCCCTACTTTTCGATCAATGCGGCGGGTCATGTAACGGTTTCGCCCCAGGGAGACCATGGCGGGTCTTTGGATTTATACGAATTGGTGGAAGCTCTACGGCAACGCAATATTGGTTTACCCCTATTAATTCGCTTTACGGATATTTTAGCGGATCGGATTAACCGTTTAAATGCGGCCTTTGCGAGGGGAATTGCGCGGTATAAATATCCCAATACCTATCGGGGGGTTTATCCCATTAAATGTAATCAACATCGGCATATTATTGAAGCCTTAGTGCGTTATGGTAAGCCCTATCACTTTGGTTTGGAAGCGGGATCAAAACCGGAATTAATGATTGCCTTGGCCACCTTAGAACCCCATATTCATACGGAATCAGAACAGAATCAAGCCCTGGTGGTTTGTAATGGTTACAAAGACCGAGAATATATCGAAACGGCTCTTTTAGCCCGGCGGTTAGGGCATCGTCCGATTATTGTCATTGAGCAGTTAGTCGAAGTTATTCTGGCGATTGAAATTAGTCAAAATTTAGGCATTAAACCCATTTTAGGAGTCCGCGCCAAACTGAGTACCCAGGGAGTGGGACGGTGGGGCATTTCAACCGGCGATCGCGCTAAATTTGGCTTAACCATCCCGGAAATGTTATCGGTGGTTAATCTCCTCAAAGAAGCGGAAATGTTGGATTGTTTACAACTCTTACATTTTCATATTGGCTCCCAAATTTCTTCTATTTCGGTGTTAAAAGAAGCGATGACCGAGGCCAGTCAAATTTATGTGCAGTTGGCCAAACTAGGGGCGAATATGCAATACCTAGACGTGGGCGGTGGTCTAGGGGTAGATTACGACGGGTCTAAAACCAATTTTTATGCCTCCAAAAATTACAATATTCAAAATTATGTGAATGACGTGATTTCTGCTGTTCAGGAAGCCTGTGAAGCGGCGAATATTACCTGTCCGATCCTAATCAGTGAAAGTGGCCGGGCGATCGCCTCCCATCAATCGGTCTTAATTTTTGATGTATTAGCCACTAACGATATTTCCCATCAACTGCCAATCCCTCAAACGGAAAAAGAGCATTTAATTATTCGTAATCTGTGGGAAACCTGGGAAATGATCAACGAGGAAAATTTTCAGGAAGCCTACCATGATGCTGTGCAATTCAAAGCAGAAGCCATTAGTCTGTTTAATTTTGGCTATCTAGGTCTCAAGGAACGGGCGAGGGCCGAACAACTTTATTGGGCTTGCTGTAGTAAAATTCTGGCGATTTGTCGGCAACAGGAATATGTCCCCGATGATCTGGAAGATTTGGAGCGCAATATGGCTTCAATTTACTATGTGAATATGTCTGTTTTTCAGTCAGCCCCGGATTCCTGGGCGATCGATCAACTCTTTCCCATTATGCCGATTCACCGCTTAGAAACCGAACCTACCCAACGGGGAATTTTAGCGGATATTACCTGCGATAGCGATGGCAAAATTGATCAATTTATTGATCTGCGGGATGTGAAATCGGTGTTAGAATTGCATCCCTTAATTGAATCCCAAAATGCCGAGGGGGAAACCTTACCGGGCAGTCCCGAACCCTATTATTTAGGGATGTTTTTAGTGGGAGCCTATCAGGAAATTATGGGCAATTTGCATAATTTATTTGGGGATATTAACGTGGTGCATATTAGTTTAAATCCCAAGGGTTATCAAATTGAACATTTGGTGCGCGGCGATACGATTACCGAGGTTTTAAGTTATGTGCAGTATGATGCCGAAGATTTATTAGAAAATATGCGTCGTTATACCGAGGAGGCCCTAGAGGATAACCGAATGAGCTTGGAGGAATCGCAATTACTCTTGCAAAATTATGAGCGGAGTTTACGCAACTATACCTATTTAAAAAATTAGTAAAGTTAGGTTAAATTAGTTATCGGGCTGTCAGCCATTAGCCGAATCTTATTACGAAATATTAGGTAAGATGAGTATGCAAAAATTAGAACCCAAGCAAGTCCTTAATCGGGGGTACGGGAAGATCAAACCGGATACCGAAACGATTCAAGGTTTCAGGGCCAATCTGTCGCGGTTATTGGAGCGATGTGACAGCCAAAAGTCGGAGGAGTTTCATAAGAATTTGTTGACGGATTTTTTGAGACAGACCTATTACGGCGATCGCTATTTTATCAATACGAAGGAAAGTAGTGATCTGGTCATTCACAATGATAAGGGGGCTGATAGCTCGGTGGGGGTCATCTTTGAGACGAAGAAGCCCACAAAAACCAGTAGTGCTGAAATGCCTAGGGTAAATCATCTCAATACGAAGGCGGTGCAACAGTTAGTTTTATATTTTTTGCGGGAGAGGGTGACCCATGGCAATATTGGGGTTAAGCATTTGGTGGTGACCAATATTTATGAGTGGTTTATTTTTGATGCAAAGCTTTTTGAGGCGTTATTTTATGGTGATAGGGAGCTTGTTAAGCAGTTTAGGGATTTTGAAGAGGGGCGGCTCAGTGGCACAAAAACCGATTTTTTCTATAAGCAGATTGCGGAACCGGCGATCGCCAAGGTGATTGATCACGTTCAATTTACTTATTTTGATTTGCGTAATCTTGAGCAGTTAGATTTGATCGATCTCTATAAGATTTTTTCGCCGGAGCATTTATTAAAGTTACCGTTTGT
>JAYKIP010000438.1:0-2644 GCA_035286205.1 Merismopediaceae cyanobacterium | reverse complement strand
TGATGTTATGACAATAATAATAGTAGAGTAAAACGGGGCTATGTTAAGTCTTTAATGATTTTTTCGTTTCCTCTAAGTCTTATACTGTAAGTCTTTGCGGATTTACTCAGACGATACCAGTGCCAGCCAGGGCCATGCCTTGACCCGTATCAAAAAGAATTGGTTGGCCATTGGCGGTAATCCAAAAAGACAGTCCATGTTCTCCGAGTAAACCCCGTCTTCCTGCTGTATTTTCTACTAATACGGTGATGGTGGCTTGTTGCAAGGGTTTTGAGAAAGTTAAATGAGTCATCATGCCTTAGAGAGAAAAGAATTACTATCCCCAGGTAGGGTGACCAATCTGGAGATAGAGTTGTACCGAGAGCTTAAGGGCTAATTAACTGTTAGAGCAGAGCTAGAGCAGAGTTAGAGCAGATCAAAGCGATCCGCATTCATTACCTTTGTCCAGGCGGCCACAAAGTCCTGCACAAACTTCTCTTGGTTGTCATCCTGGGCATAGACTTCCGCATAGGCCCGCAGAATCGAGTTAGAGCCGAAAATCAGATCCACCCGTGTCGCTGTCCATTTGACTTGATCCGTTTGGCGATCGCGGATTTCGTACAGGTTATTCCCGGCCGGTTGCCACCGATAATTCATATCGGTCAAATTGACAAAGAAATCATTGGTCAATGCCCCTGGGCGATCCGTAAACATCCCCTGGGGAGTCCCCCCATAGTTTGTCCCCAACACCCGCATACCACCAACCAAAACCGTCATTTCAGGAGCCGTTAACCCCATCAATTGGGTGCGATCGAGCATTAATTCTTCCGCACTCACGGCATAATCCTTTTTCAGCCAATTGCGATAGCCGTCATGGAGGGGTTCCAACGGCGCAAAGGATTCAGCATCCGTCATTTCGTCAGTCGCATCACCCCGACCGGGCGTAAAGGGAACGGTAATCTCAAACCCCGCCGCCTTAGCCGCTTGTTCAATCCCCACATTCCCCGCTAAGACAATGACATCGGCAACACTAGCCCCCGTTTCTTGAGCAATCCCTTCCAGTACCGTCAAAACCTTCGCGAGACGGGCCGGCTCATTGCCTTCCCAATCCTTCTGGGGCGTGAGACGAATCCGCGATCCATTCGCACCTCCCCGTTTGTCCGACCCTCGGAAAGTTCTGGCACTATCCCAAGCCGTACAAATCATTTCACTCCGGCTCAAACCACTGTTGGCAATTTTGACCTTCACCGCTTGAACATCATAGTGAGTGTTCCCGGCGGGAATCGGATCTTGCCAGATCAAGTCCTCCTGGGGAGCATCAGGGCCGAGGTAACGACTCTTGGGCCCCATATCTCGGTGAGTCAGCTTGAACCAAGCCCGCGCAAAAACATCGGCAAAGTAGGCAGGGTCATGGTAGAACCGCTCCGAAATTTTCCGATATTCAGGATCCATTTTCATGGCCATATCGGCATCGGTCATCACCGGGTTACGGCGGATGGCAGGATCTTCCACATCAACGGGTTTATCTTCTTCTTTAATGTTGATTGGTTCCCACTGCCAGGCCCCCGCAGGGCTTTTCTTCAGTTCCCAATCGTAATTCAGCAATAAGTGGAAATAACCGTTATCCCACTGGGTCGGATAGGTCGTCCAGGCTCCTTCAATCCCACTGGTGACAGTCTCTCGTCCCACACCTCGTCGAGTTTTATTGAGCCAGCCTAAACCTTGATCTTCGAGACCGGCGGCTTCGGGTTCTGCTCCCAGTAAGGCCGGGTCACCATTCCCGTGACATTTTCCGACCGTGTGCCCCCCCGCCGTCAGAGCAACAGTTTCTTCATCATTCATCGCCATCCGAGCAAAGGTCACTCGCACATCCTGAGCGGTTTTCAAGGGATCAGGATTACCATCCACACCTTCGGGATTAACGTAGATTAAACCCATCATCACCGCCGCCAATGGATTTTCCAGATCGCGATCGCCGGAATAACGACTGTGGGGATTGTCACTGGGAGCCAGCCATTGTTTTTCAGAACCCCAGTAAATATCTTTTTCGGGATGCCAAATGTCTTCCCGTCCAAAGGCAAAACCAAAGGTTTTCAGCCCCATAGATTCATAGGCAATGGTACCGGCGTAGGCAATCAGATCGGCCCAACTGAGTTTGTTACCGTATTTTTGCTTGATTGGCCAGAGCAGACGGCGGGCTTTATCTAAGTTGACGTTATCGGGCCAGGAATTAATCGGCGCAAACCGTTGATTACCCGTCCCCGCCCCACCACGACCATCGGCGATTCGGTAGGTGCCGGCGGCGTGCCAGGACATACGGATCATCAGACCACCATAATGACCCCAATCGGCTGGCCACCAATCCTGACTGTTGGTCATTAGGGCGTGTAGGTCTCGTTTGAGGGCGGCCACATCAAGTTTTTTAACTTCTTCTCGATAGTTGAAGGTCGCGCCTAGGGGATTGGTTTTGGTGTCGTGTTGACTCAAAATGTCGAGATTGAGGGATTTGGGCCACCAGTCCATACTGGCCATGCTAGGGGTCGTCACACCACCGTGCATTACGGGACATTGGCCTCTGGGGGTTGTGGTCGGATCGGTCATGTTTGATTACCTTCCATCATTGCTATGAATTTTGATTATTTTACGCTTGATCTAGTAATCGGTT
>JAYKIP010000437.1:0-6803 GCA_035286205.1 Merismopediaceae cyanobacterium | reverse complement strand
TTATGATACTCTTTAATCCGACGTAACTTTAAAGTCGTTATCTTCCAAGCTTATATTGACTTCTTTTTTTCTCTAATTCCTACACAGCAAGCTTTTACACTTTTAATCAGGCTGAACCAGTGCCGCGATCGCCCAGGCGGATCAAAAAGATGAAACAGGTCTGCTTAAGGGTCAGGTCATTCAGGAAGAACTGGAAGCGGTGCGGATTCGTCAACAAAAACTGTTACAGCAACAGACCCAACTGGAAGATATGCTTCGGGATTCTCAAAAATGGTTGGGACTTGATGATCGCCTTTTTCGAGATGCCCTGTCTGCCTCCCTAGAAATTTTAGGAGCCAAATCTTTGGAACCTTTATCGGCAACGGAAGCTGTCAAAGATACCGATCGCGCTCGTTGGATCATACCCGCCTTAAACGAACGAGCAGGGGCCGATCCGACCTGGGCTACGACGGTGGATAGTCTGCGGCCACCGCGACAAAAAGGGCAAAAACTCTGGGAATGGCGTAAGGAAACCGAAATTCGCCCAGTGGTTTTCCGTGACCCTGGCAGTTTGGATGGGGAAGTGGTGCATCTCCACTTAGAACATCGTTTGGTTCAAAGACTTTTGGGACGATTTCTCTCCCAGGGCTTTCTTTATCACGAATTAACTCGCTCCTGTGTTTGCCTTACCGATGACCCTGTTCCCAAGGTCGTTATTTTAGGCCGATTATCCCTTTATGGCGATCGCGCGGCCCGACTCCACGACGAGGTAATTGCGATCGCGGCGGAATGGCTTGATCCCGTGGCCAGGGGACGGGGCAAATTACGACCCCTCCCAGAAAATGAAAAAGCTGATGTCTTACGGGAGCTAGAAAATTCTTTAGCCACTCCTCGCCTACGGGAAGTCTCCCCTAACCTATTAGAACGCTGTAAAGGTTATGCCGCCAGAGATGTAGCCGATTTACTGTCCCATTTGCAACGTCGCGCCGAAACCCTGACTGAACGGGCAATAAAGAGCTTGAACAAACGAGGACAACAGGAAGCCGAAGAAATGCGACGGCTTTTAGAGGAACAACGCGATCGCATTTTGAACCAAGAACAACAGTATGATCAGTATCAGCTTGAATTATTTAATAGCGAAGAAATGCGGCAAATAGAAAGCGATCGCCGTCATTGGCGTATTCGGGTACAGAAATTAGCCGAAGAAATGGAAAGTGAACCCCAACGGATTCAGCAAATCTATCAGGTCAAGGCCAGCCGCATCGAACCTGTTGGCTTAGTCTATCTCTGGCCTGTGTCCAATTAGGGGGAAATGAAAATGGCAACTGATCCAGAACTTTGGCTCCATAAGGAATGGTTGGGACTGCTCCAACCTGTGGGCCTCGTGGTTTCTCCCCCTGCGTTGATCAAAGCCCAGGCAATGGTGAACCGAGGTCGAGCCGTTGAACTGCAAGCTCGTTTGCAAACGGTTATTTCTACGGATGCTTTGCCCGATCAACGGGAATCAGGAAAGGTCTGGCTACCCGATTTTCCCCGTTTTGCAGAAAAAGTTTTGAATTGGTTGCCTGAAGATTTAAGAGGCGCACCGAACCAAAAACCCGTTTCTTCCGAATTAGAAGTCGTTTTATCGGATTATGGTGAAACCCTACGTCCCACTTATGCCGTCGCCGATCCCGATAGCGGTCAGTGGTTGCTCCTCATTCAAACCGTTAAAGCAGGTTTACCCCTGGATAAGGATGATCCCGCTACAGAAAAAGGGCAAGGTTGGAAAACCACTTTTCAGGCTAAATTTGAACGTTTATTGCGAGAAACCCAAATTCCCATTGGCCTACTTTGTAATGGTCTGGAAATTCGTCTGGTTTATGCCCCTAGAGGCGAATCATCGGGTTATTTAACCTTTCCTGTGCAGGCCATGACCGAGGTTTCAGGTCGTCTGATTTTGGCAGCTTTGGAAATGTTGATTGGATCTGATCGCCTATTTAATGTACCGAGCGATCGCCGTTTACCGAAGATTTTAAGTGACAGTCGGGACTATCAAGCGGAAGTTTCGACCAAATTGGCGGGTCAAGTCCTGGATGCCCTTTGGGAACTCTTGCGAGGATTCCAAGCGGCTGATGCGTCCGTTGAGGGCAATCTTTTGGCCACACTCATTGAAGCAGGGGAAACGGGAGCCGAAGGCAAAAAACATATTTATGGGGGACTCATCACCACCCTGATGCGGTTAGTTTTCCTGCTCTATGCCGAAGATGAAGGATTAATGCCCGATGATCCTGTTTATCAACAAAATTATGCGGTTTCGGGCTTGTATGAACGCCTACGGGAAGATGTGGGCAATTATCCCGATACGATGGATCAACGCTATGGAGCCTGGGCTTGGCTCTTGAGTCTTTTTCGCTTGGTCTATGACGGAGGTGGGGCCACAGCAGAATATTTACCAGCGCGGCATGGGCAATTATTTGATCCTGATGAGTATCCTTTTTTGGAAGGCCGATCGCGTCACAGTTATTATCAGGACTATGGCAAATTAAACGCGCCTCGCATTGCCGATGGGGTGATCTATCGGTTGTTGGATAAATTGTTGATGTTGGACGGAGAGCGGCTTTCCTATCGGGCTTTGGATGTGGAGCAGATCGGCTCGGTCTATGAAGCGATTATGGGTTACGAGGTAGAAGTGGCCGTTAATCCTGCGATTGCCGTTAACAGTAAGCCGAAGGGAGGAAAAGTCACAACGGCAATTGTCATTGATCTGGCTCAATTATTAGCAAGCAAAGGCAGCGATCGCCCAAAATTATTAAAGGAATGGGCTGAATGTGAAGTCACAGCGAAGAATTTGAAGGCTTTGAAGGAAGCTAAAACCCATGAGGAACTGATCGCGGCCTTAGATCGCAAGGTTTCGACACGGACTCCCAATCTCTTACCCCCAGGCAGTTTATACCTGCAACCAGGGGAAGAACGACGACGCACGGGTTCCCATTACACGCCCCGTAAATTGACTCAACCGATTGTCGAAACGACTTTGCGGCCTGTCTTGGAAGCGTTGGGAGAACAACCCACCCCAGAGCAAATTTTGAGTTTAAAGGTCTGTGATCTGGCAATGGGTTCGGGAGCCTTTCTAGTGGAAGTTTGTCGGCAGTTGGCCGATCGCCTGATTGTGGCCTGGGAACAACACGGAGAAAGTTTACCCGACGCAGTGGAGCCGTTACTCTATGGGCGGCGATTGGTGGCCCAGCGTTGTTTATATGGGGTGGATAAAAATCCTTTTGCGGTGAATTTGGCGAAATTATCGTTATGGTTAGTCACTTTAGCCAAGGATCGACCTTTTACCTTTGTGGATCATGCTCTCAAGTGTGGGGATTCGTTGGTGGGCTTAACCAGTGCGGAAATTGGCAGTTTTGTGAAGGGCGATCGCCAATTATCGTTATTTGGGGGAACGGTTAAAAATCGGTTAACTGAGGTCAAAAGTCGTCGTCAGGCGATTCAAGGGACAGATACGGTAGCAGACGAGGATGAGTTAAATAAGCGGAGATCCTGGCAGGAAATCGAAGGAATTTTGGATCATCTCCGATTAGCGGGCGATCTGAAAGTGGCGGCCTTTTTTAAGGGGTCTAAGCCGAAGGATCGAGAGGTTTTAGAAAAGGAATATCAAACGTTATTGCTGGAAGGCAGTGATCAGGATTTAGCGGCGATCGCGGTCAGTTTACACCGTGCAGAAAAGGCGATCACCCCGTTTAATTGGGAAATTGAGTTTCCAGAGGTTTTTGATCGAGAGAATCCTGGCTTTGATGCGATCGTAGGGAATCCACCCTTTGCGGGGAAAAATACGACGATTAACAGTAATCCAGAGGGTTATGTAGATTGGTTAAAAATTGTTCATCCAGAATCGCACGGTAACGCTGATTTGGTGTCCCATTTTTTCCGACGAGCTTTTACAATTACCCGACAAAAGGGCTGTTTCGGTTTAATTGCGACCAATACCATTGCTCAGGGTGATACTCGCAGTACAGGTTTACGGTTTATTTGTAATCACGGGGGAATCATTTATAATGCGACTAGACGGTATCGTTGGCCAGGTGTGGCGGCTGTCGTCGTCAGTGTTATTCACATTTATAAAACTCCCGTTGTTCGCACTTCAGTGCGTAATTGATTAACTATTATTAACTAATCTTATGGGCTAAAGCCCAAACAACGCCCAGACAATAGCCAGATAATGCTCAATGTATATCTATCGCCAACTTTCTCCTGAACAACGAGCCGACTTAGTTAAACAAAGACGGGCTAAAGGTTATCCTCCCCATTCTCCTCCTCATCCGATTTTAGGAGCCGAATTTTATCTGATTACGGCGGCTTGCTATGAACATTGCCATCATATTAATACTCCCAAAAGACGACAGGAATTAGCCGATCGCCTTTTTGCAATGTTTGCTAAACAAGAAATTGAAATAAAAGCTTGGGTTATTCTTACCAACCACTATCACTTTTTAGTAACAACGGTAGATTTTAAATGGCTCAGTCAAGAAATTCGTCTAATTCATGGCCGATTAGCCAGAGAATGGAACCAAGAAACGAGTAAAACAGGTAAAATATGGTGTTCCTACAGCGATCGCGCTATTCGCTCAGAAAAACATTTTTATACCGCTATCAACTATATTCATTACAATCCTGTCAAACATAATCATGTAAAATCTCCCTATGAGTGGGAAGAAAGTAGCGTTCATTAGTTAGTGTCTTTATTTATTCGCGCAGGTAAAAAAGGGTATGAAAAGGTGTAAAACAAGAAGATAGAAAAGATTGGAAAGGATTCTAGCAATGAGTATAGCCGAGCGAGAAAAACAAATCCTGCGTGTGAGCCAGCAAGGTTTTCATCATCAACTAAACGAAGCCTTAACCTCAAAGTTAAAGACAGAAGTGGTGGATACGGTCAAAACGGTTTTAGAAAGTGCCTTGAAGGAAGAAGTGACAGAATTTCTCAAGACAAGAGAGAAAAAGCCCTATCGCTCTGGGTACTATTATCGTGGAGTAAACACTCAATATGGACAGATAAGTGATTTAGCTGTCCCCAAATTAAGAGAGGGGAATAAAGAAAGAGAATGGCAGATTTTAGCAAGATATCAGCGAAGTCTGGGAAATTTATTGGATTGGATGTGTGTTCTCTATGTGATGGGGCTATCCTTACGAGATTTGCAGGAGGCTTTATATTGGATATTAGGAAAAGTCCTGTCGGTAAGTGCCGTGAACCAGATTACTCTGAATGTTCAAAAACAACTAGAAAGTAAAAGACAGGTTCCTCTGGTCAGAATCCCCAAGATGATTTTAGTAGATGGAGTCTGGGTAGAGATTCAGTACACAATGGCTGGAGAATTCAAAGAAGACGAATCGGGACATTTAAGGCAATGTCGGCAAGCCGAAAAGCGTGTGGTGTTGGCAGTAATGGCAATCTGGGAAGATGGTTCCCAGGAATTAATCCACTATGAAATAGCTGAAACGGAGAGTGAAACTGCTTGGACAAAGGTATTTGAGAGCTTAATCAGACGGGGACTAGACCCGCATCATCTCGAATTAGTAGTCAGTGACGGCAGTTTGGGATTACCCGCCGCGATGAAGAAATGTTTCCCTTTGGCTCACCAACAACTTTGTATTACTCACAAAATTAGAGGAATTGAGCGTCATCTTAACTATAGCCATTTACCTTCGGTTACTCCTGCTGGCTGCCCTCTAAAACCAAAAGAGGCACGAAAACAACGTTCCTTCGAGATTACTTCTGATGCTTACAAGATTTATCAAGCCCCTCAAGTGTCCGATGCTCAATCACTTTTAAAAGCCTTTGAGGAGAAATGGCAACCGATTGAACCTGATGCCGTTCGTACTTTTCTCAAAGATATTGAGTTGACCTTTACCTTCTACCAATTTGATGACTCTTTGCACCGACATCTTCGCACGACTAACCATCTCGAACGCCTATTTCGAGAATTTCGCACTAAGTCTGATGAAATTGGCGCTTTTCCTAACGAAACTAGTTGTTTAACTCTTTTTTGGCTTGTTGTCCAGCGTGACCATGCTAAACATGACCGTAGAAACTACGCGAATAATTCATGACACTAACGAGCATTTCTTCATAAACAGCCGTAATTTGGTGGGGTAATGGTTCTACTAATGACGTATGAACAGCCAGAAGAGGATCAAATAGATAAGCTAACCGAATGCGATGAGCTTCTGAAACTAGACGAAATATATTTCCATCTCCATCAAAACACCAAAACCGTCCCTCTGTAGCAATTTCTAAGGTAGGTTCCCGATCTCGAAAGATCAATTCGGTATAGGGCTGTCCGCTCGCATCTTTATAGGTGAGTTCAATGACATCACTACCATGCCATTTTGATTCAATAACAGTAACGCTTTGAGTCGGCAAAACGCCATTAATGATTGCTCCGCTCGTTAATTCTTCAAGTTTAGCCATATTTCCTAATAATCATCGAATAGGAGAAATTAGTCATCACAAAATGCCTTTTAAAAGCAACTTTAACACTTGACAGCATATCTGTTCAAAAAATGACTATTTTTACTATTCTTCCCTAAAATTTAATTAATAATCACTCAAATAAAAGTTCCAAGAATTAGAGACAAGTCCCAATGAATTGATCAGAATCATTGCTTAATGTCATATCTATCCAGAGGAATCGACAGGAAGAAGATAGCAAGATCGTTCAAGATAAGCCCATTGGGAACTCATATCGCCAAACACCCTGAGCCACCCCTGACAGATCGCATCAATTACCCCCTGAAACCATTCCTGACTACGCCAATCCCATGCCCAAACCCGTTGTCCC
>JAYKIP010000436.1:0-9959 GCA_035286205.1 Merismopediaceae cyanobacterium | reverse complement strand
CCCCACATTCAGCGATCGCGCCGCCTCCACAAACCGCTCCACAAAGGTTTCATAGACCGGCTCCAAGACGATTACCCGTGAACAGGCGGAACACTTTTGCCCCGTGTAACCAAAGGCGGAAAAGACTGCACTGGCCACCGCTTGATCCAGATCGGCACTTTCATCCACAATAATGGCGTTTTTGCCCCCCATCTCCGCAATCACCCGTTTTAAATGCTTTTGACCGGGCTGTAACACCGCCGCATCGGCATAGATCCGACAACCTACTTCCCGCGACCCGGTAAAGGCAATTAAATGCACATCGGGATGATTGACCATGTGGGCCCCCACCACTGAACCTTTACCGGGAACAAATTGAAAAACGCCCTGGGGAATGCCCGCTTCAATTAAAATTTCCGTAATTTTGGCCGCAATCACCGTTGAAGTTTCCGCCGGTTTTAATAACGTACAATTTCCCGTTACTAAGGCCGCCACTGTCATTCCTACAGCGATCGCAAAGGGAAAATTCCAGGGAGAAATCACTAGAGCTAACCCCCTCGGTTGATAATGATAACGATTGGTTTCTCCGGCAATATCGTAGTTGTAACCTTGACTTAATCGCTCCATTTCTTCGGCGTAATAGCGACAAAAATCAATGGCCTCCGACACTTCCGCATCGGCTTGGGGAATAATTTTGCCCACCTCTAAACAAATCCAAGCATTCAATTCATGACGGCGACGTTCCATAATATCCGCCGCTTGCCGCAGGATGGCACAACGTTGAGCAATGGGGGTATTTTTCCAAGCCGGAAACGCTTTTTTAGCCGCTTCGAGGGCTTGATCCGCTTGATCAAGATTAATTAAACCCACTTTGCCAATCACTTCTTGATACCGGGAAGGATTCACCGATTCAATATAAACTTCCGTGTTGACATATTCACCGTTAATATAGGGCAAATAGGTTTTGCCAAGACTATTTTTAACTTGATTTAAGGCTTCCCTGGCTTGGTCGCGGAGGACGATATTGGCATAATCGGTATCTGGTGCATTGGGATACCCTTTCACCGGTAAATTCGGCAGATTTAACACTTTAGGAGCCGCAATTAATTCCTCAACCGGACGGTCTTCTAAACTTTGTCGTAGGAAGGAACTGTTAGCGGTATTTTCCAATAAACGACGGATTAAATAGGCCATACCCGGTAACAATTTGCCGTAGGGTGCATAGACCCGTACCCGATGGCCCCGTTTCACCAAGGCTTTGGCTAGGGCATCCCCCATGCCGTATAACACCTGCATTTCGACCCGCCGGGGGGGAATGGCTAACGTCTCGGTAATGGCACAGGCGAGGGCTTGGGAACGTACATTATGGCTGGCGATCGCCGCGTATAAATATTCGTGGTTTTCTAATAATAAGCGGGTTAAACGTTCATAATTGGCATCGGTTTCAGCCTTTTCGTGATAGACGGGAATCGGCCAATGATTTTGCTGGGCTTTAATAGTTTCTTGATCCCAATAGGCTCCTTTCACCAAACGTACCGTCACCGGATAACCGCGATGTTTACCCCATTCAATTAATCCTTGTAAATCCCTTTCACTATCCCGTAGATAGCCTTGCAGGGTGATGCCAATATCCGTGCGGTAACGAAATTCTTCTTCCACTAATAATTCTTTAAGAATATTTAAAATCACATCTTTATAGGCGTATTGTTCCATATCAAAATGCACCGCTACCCCTAATTCCTTGGCTCGGCGTAAAAGATGACGCAGGCGATCGCCCACTTTGGCTTGACTTCCCTCCGGATCAAAAGAGTCAAATTGCGAATAAAAAGCTGTTAACTTCACCGAAACCTGTACGGTCGGGACTAATTCATCTCCTGCCTGATCAATTTGAGCGACTTTTGACCACCCCTTTGCTTGATTGGCCAACTGCTCCATCAGGTTCAAATAACTTTGATAATAGGTATGGGCTTCCGTTTCTGTAATAACTGCTTCCCCTAAAAGATCAATGGTAAACCCCATTTTTTCCCGACGTAACCGCTCAACGGCTTTGATTACCTGTTCAATAGTTTCCCCAGAAATATATTTAAACGCCAGGGTTTCGGTGGCTTTACTAATGGTAGCGGCGGCTAATTGGGCCGGGGGCGTATGGGGATCGGTAAAATTTAAAATGCCCTTTAAGGCAGCCGGTAACTCGACCGTTTCCTGCCCCAAATATTGTTGTAAATGATTAGCAATTTCCGCATTACTTTTCAAGGACGGCAAACAATCAATGAAGCGAAATAATTGCAGACGTAGCCCTGGACTGCCCATCGCCCAATCTAACAATTTGTCATCCCAGCGCAAGTTATCACTAATTTTGTCCCACAGCGATCGCTTTTCCCGCGTTTGGGCTAATAACTCCCTGGCAATTTCTTGAGTTCGTTGTTCGTAGTCGTGTTGAGTTGTAAGTTGGGCAACCACTGTTGATACACTCCGATGTCGTCTGAAATTTGAGATATTCCCAAACGATCCATTGTATCTTAGGAGGGCTTGCATCGTTCCCTAGCCAAGATTTTGCATTTTTGGCATTGCTTGAATGCGTTATAATCAGGCTGATGGTTTAGCGACTTTCTTCGGGAAGTTTACCTGAAAAGGTAAAGCGTCGGATAATTTTGAGATAGACTTTTACCACCTTTTTCCGTTGGTTTCCTATGACAACCTCTCCCCTCTACCAAGGTCAATTTGGCGAATTTACCATTACCGACAGCGATCGCCGCGAAGTGATCCTATATCGGACGGGTTTGGGCATAGCCTGTTTGAGTTGGGTATTAGGCAGTACCTTAGTGTTTAATCAAAGCCAAGATCCCCTCACCCTCAATTTATTAACGGGCTTATTTTTTAGCTTTAGTTTGGGATTAGGATTAAGTCTTTGGACAATTCATATCTATTTGGCTCCCCTCCATCGGCTCTTACAACTATTTTGGGCGATCGGTACCCTGAGTGCTTTAGGGTTTAGTCTCTATGCTCAAGAACCCTTATTGCCCTGGGTATATGAACATCCCCTTTCACTGTTAGGAATTGGGTTTCTCTTTGCCGCATTGACCGGTATTTTCTTTAAAGAAGCCTTTTGTTTTAACCGTTTAGAAACCAAATTTTTAACCCCCCTTGTGCCTTTTTTATTACTGGGTCATCTGGGCGGATTTTTACCCATTTTAGCCGAACAAATTCTATTGGCTCTCTGGTCTATTTTATTTATTGTTTTTGTGGTGCGTAAAAGTTTTCAGGCAATCCCCCCTGACATTGGTGATAAATCCGTTTTTACCTATCTCAAACAACAAAAACAAGCTTCTTAGCTCCTAGCCCTTCTTTTTCTGCCCTTTATGCCCCTTTCTCAATGGCAATACCCACCAACACCGGTCATTCCATCCGATTTTTTACAGGCTGTTAAACGCTTTTGTCCTGGCTCCGATGGCCAATTTGCCGCGCAATTACTCTGGCAACGGGGGATTAATACCCTTGAAAAACTCTGGCCCTTTGTCAATGAAGCGGATTATCAACCCACCAGTCCCTTTGTTTTTGGGCAGGAAATGAAATGGGCGGTAAACCGTTTAAAACAAGCCTTAGAAAAACAGGAAAAAGTAACGATCTGGGGCGATTTTGATGCGGATGGTATTACCGCAACCAGTGTGTTATGGGAAGGACTAGGGCAATTTTTTCAACCGGGAGAAACCCTGGGTTTTTATATTCCCAATCGTCTGGAGGAATCCCATGGCTTAAATATTCCCCAATTAGAAAAATTAAAGGCCGCCGGGGTGAGTTTAATTATTACCTGTGATACGGGATGCACCAATTTTAAAGAAATTGATTACGCCCAGGATTTGGGTTTGGATTTAATTATTACGGATCATCATACCATTCCCGACGATCGCCCCCCGGTTGTTGCGATGATTAATCCCCGCTATTTGAGTGAAACCCATCCTTTGTATCATTTATCGGGGGTCGCTGTTGCTTATAAACTGGTGGAAGCTCTGTATCTCACCTTGCCAGCAGTGCCAAAACAACCCCTGGAAAGTTTATTAGATTTAGTCGCCATTGGTTTAATTGCCGATCTGGTGGAATTAAAGGGAGATTGTCGTTATTTAGCCCAAAAAGGTTTAAAACAATTAAAGACCAATGTTGATCAAAAATTGCGTCCCGGTATTGGTTTTTTATTGAAATATTGCCAAAAAAATGGCGATCGCCCGACGGATATTTCCTTTGGTATTGGGCCGCGTTTAAATGCCATTAGTCGGATTCATGGCGATGCGGCCTTTGCGGTGCAATTATTAACCAGTCGAGATGAAACTTTTTGCCAGAAATTAGCCCTAGAAACGGAATTAGCGAATACCCGCCGCCAGGGATTACAAAAACGAGTTCTCCAGGAAGCCAAAAAACAATTAGCCCAACTGGATTTATCAACCACCAGCATCATTATTTTAAGCGATCGCCAATGGCCGGGGGGCATTTTAGGGTTAGTCGCCAGTCAAATTGCCCAGGAATACGGTCGGCCAGCGATTTTATTGACCCACCAAGGGGATATGGCCCTGGGATCGGCGCGATCGGTGCGGGGTATTGACCTCTATGAGTTGTTAAAATCCCAACAGCATTTAATGACCAAATTTGGGGGGCATCCCCTGGCCGCCGGTTTGAGTTTACCCCTCGAAAATTTACCTCTTTTTCAAGAGGCGATGAATCAAAAACTCTGGCAACAATACCCAGAGATGACCCAATTACAACCCCAATTAGCCATAGATTTAATTGTCACCGTTGCTGATTTAGGCAAGGCATTATTTCAGGAATTAAAATTATTAGAACCCTGTGGCATGGGCAATCCCGTTCCTAAATTAGCCATCAAACAGTGTCAAATACAACAAATTTCTAGCAAAAATATTCAGGATCAAAAAAAAGCAAAAATTTCCTATCAAAAAACCAGTTTTGTGTTATTAGATGAAACCGTAACAGAGGGATTTCCGGGAGTTTGGTGGGGTCATAGTCAGGAAGAAATTCCCCCCAATCAGACCTGGGATGTGGTGGTGGAATTGGATTTTAATCCGTTTTATGAGCGTTATGAAGTGCGTTTATGGGATTTACAACCTACAGCAGAGGCGGAGATTTATCAACGGTTTGAGGCATCCTCTCTATTAGATTGGCGCGGGATTTCTGCCCCGGTAATGCCCCCACCTGCTACGGTGATTCTGTCAGACTGTCCCCACCATTGGTCAGAGTTACAACAGATTTATCAACGGGCGATCGCCGACCATCAAACGATTGCCTTAGCCTACCATTTACCCGAAAATACCCCTCAAGAACAGTTAGAAAAATTGCTTGACCAGATGGCATATTTTCAGCGACAAAAACGCTCTGTTCCCCTTTCAGAATTTCAACAAACAACCGGTTTAAAAGCTCGCTTATTATCGTTAATTCTTTCTCCCCTTTTACAACAGGGTTATCTGCACCAAACCGCCAACGATCAATTCACTGTTTTAGACGTACCTTCCCCCGCAACGGCGATCGCCACTCATCAGCTTTTACCCATCCTTCAGGAACAACATTTTCAACAGCAATATTTGTGTGAAGTTCCCCTACCGGTTTTAGCCGAAAGATTGAGCCAGTCATTCTCCTAGGGAAGCCACTAAGGAAAACGTCGTTGGGGAAAAGGGGGACGCTTGCCTGACGGAGGTGAGACAGTTTTTGGTGTGCTTAAAGTTGCCGCAGATTTTGCCTCTCCTGTTAATGATTCCGCCGGTTTCGCCACTAAACCCGATAACCCGCCACAAATGAGGGGAAAAGTCGGATTAAACGTGACATTTAATAAACTATCAAACACAAATAACGTCAAACAAACTCCCAAAACCGCACTCGGAGCCACCTTCGGATGAAACCAGGTTTTAGCCGGATAGCGTTTCACCGCAAATAAAAACACCGGCAATAATAAAGAGGTTGTTAAACTGGCTAAACCAAACACGCCATTAATCCCAAAGGTAATAATCCACTGACTATCGGTCACAGACTTATCCACTAATTCCCCCTGGCTATTATATTCAAAAATGCGATTGCGTCCCCAACCGCCCCAACCAAACAACATTCTTTCCTGGGCTTTAACCCGTAGGGATTCCTCATTAAAAAAGCGAAACCCTAAAGATTGCGCTCTATCCGCATCATAATTTGTCGCAATCCAATCTACAATCGCTTCCCCATCAAACTGACCCGTTACCCCTAGATATAAATAATAAATAATTAAAGCCATGATTAATAAGATGGGAATATTTAATTTGGTGAATTTAGCCACAAAGAGAATTAAAAAACCATAAATCAAATAACCGTAAGCCCCAGAGGATTTGATTAAAAAGAGGGTCAAAATTAAGAGTAAACTCCAGACACTCAAGGGCTGACCTAAAATCGTTAAGGGGAATTGGGCTTGCCACAACCAAACGGCGGTTAACGTCACCGTAAACATAAACATGGCCATCACCAAACCGTGTTCCATAAAGACACTGGGACGGTAGGTACTCCCCCGTAGGGATTGGGAAATACCGGAAGGATGGGCAAAAAAACCATAGACCATGTTATGAATTTGGGGACTGGCTTTAATTTCGTACAATCCCATGGGAATATACAAAATGCCTCCCTTTAAAAGGGTCACCGCTAATTCCGACATTCCGGCTAAATTATCTAAATATAATCGGCCTAAAAAATAGGGTAAGCCCCACATGGCAGTATATTCTAACGTCGTATTAAAGCCATCGTAAAATCCTAAATCATTGGTCAGGGAAGACAAAATGGGAGAGCAACACCAACACAACATGGGAATGTCAATGGGGTGAAACTTAAAGCGATTAAACCGCTCGCGGTCATACAAAAAAGTCGCAATTAAAATGCCATAACAGGTGGCGGTCATCCCTTCATAATCGGGAATTAAGGGCAGTTTAAAGCCGGTACGACGGGGCAGAAATAAAAACCCCCCGACAAAACTATAAATAATAGCGGTGCGAGATGGAAACCGTTGAAAAAGATATAAAATAACGGGGAGCCAAAGTAATAAAACCAGTTGCGCTTGGGGACTCATTGTTGTTTTACCCTGGGCGATCGCCTTTTAGCCTACAATAAGCCTACAATAGAACTATTCATTTTCTTTTGTGACTGACTATGACAACCCACTTTATCACTGCTGAGATGGATTTGCAGGCAGATCCCCTAGAACTGACCCAGGCGATCGAAGAGGAATTAAACAAGCGGGGGGAACCGTTACGCTGGGCGATTACCGCAGTTGATACGGAAAAGGAAAAGGTAACCGTTGAGGCGGTGGTGACCCAGTAAACGACCCGAAGTGATCGGGTTCCCCAATTGGACTCACGGCAAAGCCCGGAGGTCGCAACTTTAGCGGCAGAATCCTGGCACCGGTTGGGTATCCTGGCTAAAATTCGACTTCCTGGGAAAAACTGGCCCGTTGCTCAAAATGAAATTCCCCGGCAACCGATCCCCAGACTAATTCATCTGTCGCAGGATTGTAACCGCGATCCAAACTAATAAATTTCCCCGGACTAATTTCAAAACGACTATCTAAATAGGTTTCTTGCCCATCGCGGATCACTTTACACTGTTTGCCGGGCTGAACCTGACCTTGAAAACTATGGCCTGTCCAGGTCACATTCATATCACAACCAGACATTTTGACTAAGTGTTCTGGGGTCAAACTTTGCAATTTGCTTAAATCCCTTGCGGCTCCATAAAATTGGTCTTCGGGATTCACTTTATAATTTTCGATTTCAATATGATCACCCACCACTTTTAAACGTAAGGCTCGCAGGCGATAGGGCCGATTGAGCATAAAATCATAGGCCTGTTCTAAAAATAGGGTTGGCTCTGGAAATTGGCGTAGGGGCAAAGGTCGAATACAGACCCGAATATGGGCATAAAAGGGCGGATTTTCATTATGTTGGGCAAGATTACTAAAATCAGCCGAAAGCCAGCAGGCGAGGGTTTTAATATCAGTGGCGTGAGTCATTATTAATCAAGAATCTGTCTATAGAAGCGTGTTTTTTGACTTTAAACCACGTCCATTTTAGGAACTGACTGTAGTTTTTTGAGATACTTTCCAGGGACAAGTCCCCCTTTTGAAGGGGGATTTAGGGGGATCGCCCCAGGAGATCCAAAAATTATAGGTTTCGAGTTAGACGGGGTTTAAAAACTACCATATCACTAAACGGAATCGTTACACTGGGGTCACATTTTGCCGACCGATCGCTGTGGCCAATTCGGGATGACCGGCTTCAATCAAGGCATGATCGCGGAGCCGACAGGAATCACACAGACCACAGGGTTCCGCTCCCCCTTGGTAACAAGACCAGGTTTGGGCAATGGGAACACCGAGGGCCAACGCCCGCTTCACAATGTCTAATTTGCTATCCTTCACCAACGGCGCGATTAACTGAATCGGTTGGCCTTCCACCCCCACTTTGGAGGAGAGAGAGGCTAACTGTTGAAACGCGGCTAAATATTCCGGACGACAATCGGGATAACCAGAGTAATCAACGGCGTTAATGCCTAAAAAAACCGCTTCTGCGCCCTTCGCTTCGGCCAAGGAGAGACCCAGGGCAATAAACACCGTATTACGACCGGGGACATAGGTGTTGGGAATCACGTCAGGCTTAACCCCGGTGGTGGGCAAGGTAAGGGAAGTATCGGTTAGGGAGGAGCCTCCCCACTGGGCCAAATTAATATCAATGATGAAATGTTCCCGAATCCCTAGACTCTGGACAAGGGCTTGGGCGGCAGTGAGTTCCCTTTCATGGCGTTGGCCATAGCGAAAGGATAGAGCTAACAAGTCATAACCCTGGCTCTGGGCGATCGCCGCAACGGTGGCTGAATCTAACCCCCCGGACAGTAATACAACGGCTTTGCGCGTCATTGTGAATGATTCTCCCTCAAGCTAACAGTGGCAGTCTGCTCCCAATTTCCATCATAATGAAGAAATCCGTCCCCAGGATTCTACGCCCTAATTTTTGTCCTCAATGTTAGACCAAATTCTTGATTCTTCCCTGGCCCTCAGCTTAAAAACGCCTTTAGTCCTAGTGATTTTGATTGCCCTCGAAGCCGTTTTATCGGCAGATAATGCCATTGCTCTAGCGGCGATCGCCCAGGGATTACATAACAAAAAACAACAACAAAGGGCCTTAAATGTGGGCTTAGTCCTCGCCTATGGATTAAGAGTCGGATTAATCTTAACGGCCACCTGGATTGTGAAATACTGGCAATTTGAATTACTGGGAGCCTTATATTTACTCTGGTTAGCCATCAGTTACTTTTTCTCTGAAGAAGATCAAAATTCGCAACACCACGGCCTAGAATTTACCGCCTTTTGGCAGGCCATCCCTATCATTGCCGTGACGGACTTAGCCTTTTCCCTCGATAGTGTCACCACAGCGATCGCGGTAGCCGATGACCTCTGGTTAATTTTAACCGGGGGATTAATTGGGGTAATCACCCTCCGATTTCTAGCAGAACTCTTTATTCGCTGGCTAGAAGAATTTACCCACTTAAAAGATGCCGGCTTTGTCACCGTTGGGTTAGTGGGATTACGGCTCCTCATTCGTGTGCTCAATCCCGCTTTAGTCCCCCCCGAATGGCTGATGATCAGTTTAATTACCGTGCTATTTCTCTGGGGCTTTTCCCAACGCAAACCGGACGTTGAACTAGAGAACTTTCCCAAAGAAGATTCCGCCAAGACCCCCTCCTAACGCTCTAGGGAGACGAGGGACATGCCAAAGAAGGAACGACGGCAAAAAAGCAGAATTCAGGAAAAAGAGGCTGAGTGTAGATAAAGCCCTAGGGATATATTGACATACTCCCTTCCGTGAACGAAAGGGATTCCTAAGCCTCACGACTTAGGTTTCTGCTTCTTAGCAACTGCCTCTACCCTCAAGGAGTTTTATGGTCTTACGCTCGCTCCACAGACTATCCCC
>JAYKIP010000435.1:0-9242 GCA_035286205.1 Merismopediaceae cyanobacterium | reverse complement strand
ATCCCCATGAACCACGATCGCCTTTCCCCCTCTGTCCTGAATATACCGATGAAAAAACCTTTATGGCAAACCTCCCTCTGGGCGATCGCCGCTTTATGCAGTTTCCCCCTGACTGTTCAGGCGATTGAACCCTCCGCTACGATAAAAAGCACAACAATCCTCAAAACCGATCAAAGTTGGGATGGTCAAAAACTGCAATATCCCCAGGGTCAAGCGGAAATTACCGGCATGATTATTGAAATTGCACCGGGAGCAGAAACCGGCTGGCATCTTCATCCTGTCCCGTCCTTTGGTCTTTTGCTGGAGGGCGAATTACGAGTGCAATTAAAAGACGGTCGCACCAAAACCCTGAAAGCCGGTGATGCCTTGGCAGAAGTGGTTAATACTCTCCATAATGGCCGCAATATTGGCTCTGTCCCGGTCAAAATTATCGTCTTTTATGCGGGAGCGGTGGGGAAACCCCTAAGCATAAAAGAGGCTCAATAAATCATTTTATTCCCATTCATTGAGGTTAACCCAGGGATATTTGATTATGGAAAAAGTAACCCTTTAAAAGGACTGAAATGGCTCTAAACTTCCCTCGGTTAAGTTGAATTTTTCTAAGGGCGTGCGCCAGAGTTGTTCTAATTCCGTGGCCGGCATTGTCAGATATAAAATATCGCCGGATTGCAATTCAATATTTAACAGGGGCCAACTGTGCAGGGTATGGTTTTGTCGCTCCAGATAAAGCGGTACGAAATCGGCCATCCGGGCGGCTTCTTGAACAACTTTGCCACAAAAAGGATGATTCGGGGTAATTAAAGTGGCGAGGGCCACCCATAACAAATCATCGGTCATGCCATTCCCTAAAATTCGTCCTCCTAGGGCCGCCGCCGCAAAGGAATAGGTCGCTAATTCCGTCGGACATAACACCGTTTCAAACTCAAAAACTTTTTGTACCGATTCACTGAATTGAACATCTTGATTTCGCAAAATAATCCGCAGATGGGGGGCGATCGCCTTGGCGGTGAGGGCAATTTCGAGGTTAACCATATCGTTACTGGTGACCACCAAAATCGCGCTGGCCTTACTGAGATTAGCGGCTTGTAAGGTGGCTTCTAGGCGAGCATCTTCGACAATAACGGGAACTCCCAGGGAACGGGCCGCGTGGAGAAAGCGATTTTCATGCTCCTGTTCAATGGCCAGGACTTCGTGACCTTGATGGTGTAATTGCTCAATGATTGCCATCCCGATCGCCCCTAAACCGCAGACAATATAATGGCCCTGGGTGGGAATTTTGGCCGCATCTAAAAATTGTTTGAAACGACTTCCCAAAATAAAATCATTTAATAGGGCATAACAAATTCCGATCACACCCGCTCCCGCAATCATCATGATCGCCGTAAAAACTTTAACAATCCCCGGCGCTTTTTCGGCTACTTCTTCTTTACCACCAGCCCCCGTAATCATTCCCACTGAAAAATAAAGTGCATCTACCAGGGATACCTTTTGATTCACCCAAATATAGATAAACGTTGCCGTAAAAATCATGACAGCTAAACACAGCGAAACCCAGATCACGGGCCGCACATAACGCTCATATTGTCGTAAATTCGTAATAATTTTAGAGAACTTGGGAAAGAGCGATCGCCGTTTGGGTTGGCGTTGAGGTTGCCGAGCAATAATTAAATGATCCCCTTTTTCTAGGGTTTTATTTTCGAGGACAGCCGTGACTAAATCCATCTCCTCTGTGGCCGAAAGATAATAAATTAACATCTGTTGGGGATCATCCCACAGTTCACTTAACGGCAGACCATACCAGGGATGTTGAGCATCAATAATGACCTCTTGAATGGGCCAGGTTTGATTAAATAATCGCAGTTGACCGATCGCCTTATTGCCCAGGGCCGCAAAGGAAAAAATAGGAGCCGCCAAAGCCGAAACACTCATGCTCACATGGTCAGGCAAAGTACGATCTAAACGTTCCCCTAGGGTTTGATTAAACAGCCGGTTAATAATGCGAATTTGGGGATTTAAAACCCTCGCCTGGGCCAAGATCGCTAAATTGAGTGCTTCATCTTCGGAAGCTAACACTAAGGTATGGGCGGCTTGAATATCCGCCATCATTAAGGTCTGGGGCGATCGCAAATCTCCCACCACAATACGATTGCCGGCCTCTTGGGGTAAGGGTTGGGCGGCGATCCCAATCACATTGGCCCCCTGTTGTTTGAGCAAACTATAGATGCGATAACCCGTGTTTCCTAGCCCGCACACAATGATCGAGGGTTTCATAGCTGGCCCCTAGCCTTCCATCGCTGAAAATTTTCTAACCTTTCATTATCCCAGAAGGATTTCCGAGAATCTGTAGCGATTTACCCCACGACTGCTATTTTGCCTGGCTTTGTAACTCTAAAAAATGACCAATCAAATATAAAGAACCGCCTAAAATAGGGGCATAGTGATCCTGTGCCAAGGCTGTTTCGAGAGCCACCAATAGATCACGAAAGGTTTGGACTTGGGTTAACTGAGGACACAGACTTTTGGCTAAATCAGCCAACTCCTGGGGCAAAGCGGTCAAATGGCCCGGCACCGGCACCAGATAGAGTGCATCCCCTGGGCGCAAAAGAGTTTGTAAAATCGGTTGATGGTCTTTATTACCTAACATTCCCAAAATCCATAAAATCGGTCGGGATAAACTATCGGCATACTGGCGTAGATACATGGCTCCGGCTGGATTATGGGCCCCATCAATTAAGAGGGGTTTGTCTCGCCAAGTTGTCCACTGTAATCGTCCCGGCCACTGGGTTTTTCCCATCCCCTTTTGAATCGCTTCTAGGGAAATTGACCAACCTTGGTTTTGTAATTCCTGTAAAGCGGCGATCGCCAAAGCTGAATTAAGTAATTGCATTTGTCCGGTTAAGGCAAGGGGGTATTCAATGCCTTGGTAACTGGCCCAGGATTGTTCATTTTTAACCAGGGAAATGGCGGGTTTAACCCAGGTGGTAGGACAATTCAAAGCTGTTAATCGCTCTTGAATACGGGGTTTAGCAGTATCGGGAATCTCTCCCAAAATGGCGGGGCGATCGCGCTTTAAAATACCGGCTTTTTCTCCCCCAATATCCGCTAAAGTAGGGCCTAAAATTCGCACATGATCATAACTAATTGAGGTAATAATACTCACCAACGGAGACGGACAAACATTCGTCGAATCAAGACGACCCCCTAGCCCCACTTCAATGACTGCAATATCAACATTTTGTTGAGCAAAATATAACCAAGCCGCCGCCGTTAAGACTTCAAATTGTGTCGGAAAGTCCCCCGAATCTCTTGGAATTTGGGCTGTATAACCCTTAATCGTCTCTAAAATTAAGACTAACTCAGAAGGGGCGATCGCCTGCTCATTCACACAAATCCGTTCCGTCCAAGACACTAAATGGGGAGACGTAAAACGGCCCACTCGATAACCCGCCTGGGTCAACACCGCCGAAAGATAAGCACAAACCGATCCCTTGCCATTCGTCCCGGCGACGTGGATAAAAGGCATCATTTGTTGAGGATTTCCCCGGTAAGCCAATAACTTTTCGACTCGCTCTAACCCCAAACGAATCCCAAAATGCTGATAGTCATCCAATAAATGATCAATTAAGTTATCATTCATAATCATTGACATAAACCATTAAAAGAACTTACTGAGCCACGCCCCTTAATCCCCAATCCTAAAAGCAGAAAATCAGCCAATCAACGCCTTTATACAAGTCCCCCTTTTTAAGGGGGATTTAGGGGGATCGAACCGACAAACATCTCTTTTTAAAATGTGTGTACGCGGTAGCTTTTTAAGAGGGATTTAGGGGAATAAAGCCCAATCTTTTTGAGAGAAAATTGAACTATTTTTGCATTTTTTCCAGAATAGCCACCGAAGCCGGAGATTGACGAGTAAAATAATTAAAGATTAATAACTTAAACGTCGAATCTAAAATCACCGGAACCGTCGCAATAAACAGATAAATAAACTGGCGATTTTCCGGCAGACCAAAATGAACCGTTAAATTTTCTAAAATCACCTCCCAACCGTGAGCCGAGTGGAAACCGACAAACATATCCGTCAACAGAATAAAAATAAAAACCTTGGTGACATCACTTAACCCTAAAAAATAACGACTAAAAAACTGACGGACAATCGTAAACTGACGCGGAAATAACGCTAATAACACACAAAACGTCACTAAAGAAGTCACATCCGCTAAGAAATTTTTCCATCCCTCCTGACTTTTCTTCGCCGCTTCTCGCAGTAACTCCTCCGCTTTTTTCGTGATCCGATGCTGCATTTCCTCTTCACTGATTGGTTTACTACTCAGCAAATTTTTAATCTCTAAAACCTCTTTATAGCGAGAAAACTCCTCAAAATATTGTTCCGCCATTTCCTCCTTAATTTCCAACTGCTCTAAACGCGCAACTTCAATCTTAAAATGGTTAATTAATGGACTGTAAATCAGATTTTTACTTAAAATTTGCACAGCCAGGGGGAGAACCACCAGCAGAATTAAATAGCGAATGGCAATTTTTTTCTGTTGACGTAACATCCGCAATTTTTGAATCACTTCCTGCTCATAATCGGGAGTTAATCGGCGATTTAAATGAAATAAACGGGGTTTGTTGGGCTTATCACCTTCAATTTGGGATAAATCTTCTTCCGCGTCCTTGACTTCATCCGAATAACCATCCGTACCTAGAGCTTGCTGAGGTGCGATTCCTAACAACCTATCTGTCTCAGCATCGTTACGATATTTGCCAATAATGTTTTCAATCGTCTCTAATTTCGCTAAAATCTCTGACTCCGGTAAACCCCCTTCCTGAAATCCCAGCAGGAAATTCGTTGCCTGAAACTGGGTTAAATGCCAGCGTACTTTCAGTAAGTCCCGTTCTAACTGACTTTTAAAGTAATTGTAAACACTTACCCGATCGCCGATGGGCACAATTTTCTCCCCGGCAAAATGTTTCTGCTCTAACCCTTGGATGGCGATCGCCGCAGAATAGGCCTGCTCTAGGGAATTTAAAGCGGTCTGATTACACCAATGGCGAAATTGCGATGTCCAGGGTTTGGCGGCCATAGATTCCGAAAAATAAGAAAAAACACATTATTGCTACATTATTGCTCTACCGCCTGACTGCGGGTTAAGGACTCCTCCTTAATCGGAATACCATTCCGCAACTCCAAAATACGAGAAACCGCGACCCGTTCCCCCATCTCCAGCCCCGATAGTACCTGATAGGATTGACCCTGAATATTCCCCACCTTCACCGGTTTTTGCTTCACCACCAAATCGGTCTTGCCGCTAGGCGTTTTCCCTTTTTCCGCCACAAACACAAACTTTTGCGCCCCGACCACCGTAATCGCCGAGGTAGGCACTAATACCCCATCCGTCCGGTCCCAAATCAACCGCACCCGCACGTATTGATTGTTCACCAAACGCCCATTATTCCGGAAAATCACTTTTGTTAAAATTGACTGAGCATTCTGATCCGCCGTTGGCGAAATAAATTCCACACCGCCCACCGCATCTACCGAACCATCCTCTTTAATAATTTCCGCCGTTAATCCCTTGCGTAACTGACTGATCCGCTCAATGGGGACATTAATATCCATCTCCATCAACGAGTTATTGGTAATGGTCGTAAATTCTTGCCCCAACTGAATCACATCCCCCACCTTATAGGGAATATTGCCCACAATGCCGTCAATGGGAGCCACCACCCGGTTATAAATGAGTTGTTGGGTATCTACCCCCAGTTGACCCGATGCCTGCTTAATCGCCGCCTTTTGACGTTTAATATCCGCTTGGGCCGCCGCAACCTGTTGTTGGGCCGCCCGTAAATTATCCTGGGCCTGTTTCAGAGCCGCTTCTGCCGACTTAACACTGGCCACATTGGCATTTACCGAGGCCTTGGCGGCTTGCACCGTTTTTAACGAGGCTTCGGTATTGGCTTCCGAATCCTTCAGGTCAGTGGTTTTGTTATCTAAATCCTGTTGGGGTTGGACTCCTGTTTCCACTAAAAACTTGGAGCGTTTAAAATTAATGCCCGCTAAATTTAGGGTTGCTTGGGCGCGTTTAAGATCCGCCTCTCTTGTTTTCAACACTTCCACTGAGTTGGCATAGTTGGCCTGGGCATTGGCCACATTGGCCTGTTGAGCCGCCACCTGGGCCTGGGCCGCATCCCGTTGAGCCTCCGCCACCTTCAGATCCGCATCACTACGATCCAAAGTCGCCCGTTGAACGTTCAAATTACCGAGGGAAGCATTGACCTGTTCCTGTTGTTGTGTCGGCTCCAGGAGAATAATCGGGTCATTTTTCCGGACTCGTTGACCGTAGGTTGCATAGATTTTTAGAATCCGTCCCTCAATTTTCGGTGCCAACTGCACAAACTCATGGGCCACTAAGTTCCCCACAAAATCGCTACTATCGGTGACCGCACTGGGTTCAATCGTTTGCAATCGAACAGGAAGCGCGGGAGGAACGGCGGCTTTTTTGGGGCCTCCACCACAGGCCACCGTCAAACAGGCCAGGGCGATTACGGTGGGGTAGAAGGAACAGGCAAAGGGAAGATGGCGCATAGTAGCGGAGCAGAAGGATAGGCCGAGCGTTAGGGAAAAGTCGGTTACGCAACTAACTTAACTGGATTCCTTAAGACCCGGCAAGGTTAATACGAGTTCCGGCGGGACAAGACCATCCCTAGGAAGTCTCAGCTTTAAGATTCTAGCGAAGACCCTGAAAACTGTTTGCAAAGTTTTATTGCGGGCGGGAATCCCCCCCAAAATCTGGCCAGGGAGGGTTGCCATTTCGAGAGGGAACTGCTTACGATGTCAGAAGATCGTAAAAAACGATACGGATTTTTGAGACGTTTTTTGCTGATTCTTGAGTTTCTCTTGGGAGAGACATTCCTTTTACCTCTGAGCTTGCGGAATTTTTTATGTTAGTCACTCCTGTTAAGACCCCTCGACACTACTCCATTCAGGCGATTCAAGAAGAGGCTCGTCAGCTAGTCCAGAAAGGCTTACTCCATCGCCAACAGCCAATCTATACCCTCTGTCAGTATATCCCCGCTAGGGTGTGGCCGGAGGTGGAAGCGGAACTAGAACGCCATGATTATTTACTCCGCGATCGCCTGATTGATTTGTGTGCCAAGGAAGTGTGGTTAACCGACGAGTAAGGCTTTTTAACTCCTCAATAGGCAACCCTGGGCAACGGCTTTGCGTCTGGGATATTAGCCGAGTCTCGATTCGTGCTGAATCTAAACATTGAGCATCAGATTGAGCATCGGTATTACTGGACATAACAGCGAGGGGTTGTCTTGGCAAACTTTTCCCTGCTCTGTTAAGATTCATTAAAATTCCAGGAAAAGCGAGGTTGAGTCCGGGAACGGTAAATTTTTTTAGCCCTAAGGGCATTACCGGAACCGAAGTACCCTATGCTTTTAGGTCTTACCCTGCGGGGGTTATCTTTTTTGAGGATTGTGAGGAGCTATGGTGGAGTCTAGTCGTCAGGCGATCGCCTTTATTTCAGACTATGCGAACCCGACCGAAGAACTCGGTATGGAGGAAGCAGGGGGACAAAACGTCTATGTCCGACAAATGGCGGAGAATCTAGCGACCTTAGGCTGGCAAGTGGATATTTTTACCCGTCAGACTCGCCCGGAGGCTCCCCCCATTCTTCAGCATTCCCCCCACTGTCGCACGATTCATTTATCGGCGGGGCCGGCCCAATTTATTCCCCGTCATGAACTTTTTGGCTATATGCCGGAGTTTTTAGCGGCCTTTCAAGCTTTTCAAACCAAACAGGCCATTCGGTATCCCCTCATCCATACCAACTATTGGCTATCGGCTTGGGTGGGTCTCGAACTGCAAAAAGCGGACAATATTCAACTGATTCACACCTATCATTCCCTGGGAGTGGTGAAATATGCCACTATGGCCAGTCGTCCGGCGATCGCCGAAATGCGGTTAGCGATCGAGCAGGAGATTCTGACCCAAGCCAACTGTATTATTGCCACCAGTCCCCAGGAAAAAGAGACTCTACGTCAATGGTCACCCGATCAGGGACAGATTGAAGTCATCCCCTGTGGTACTACCGCCAATTTCCACAGTATTCCCAAATTAGAAGCGCGGCAAAAATTGGGCTGGGATCCCCAGGAGCAAGTCATTCTCTATGTGGGCCGCTTTGCTCCCCGTAAGGGCATTGAAACCCTGGTGCGGGCCTGTGCTGACCTCAAGAGCCAAGGGAAAGAGAATTTTAAACTGGTGCTGGTGGGGGGCAGTAGCTCGGAGCAGTTAGATAACACAGAACGTAAGCACATTGAACACCTCGTTCAGGCATTGGGGTTAGAAGAACACACCCGGTTTGCTGGTCGGGTCGCGCATGAGTGGTTGCCCTGGTATTACAGTGCCGCCGATGTCTGTGGCATTCCCAGTTATTATGAACCCTTTGGTTTGGTGGCCATTGAGGCGATCGCCTGCGGTACCCCGGTCGTGGCTTCCAAGGTGGGCGGGTTACGGTTTACCATTCTGCCGGAGGAAACCGGGCTATTGGTTCCCCCCAAAGATGTCACGGCTTTGAGCACAGCCCTCGCCAGGGTGTTAGAGGATGAACTCTGGGCGAAGAAACTAAAAAAACAAGCAACCCACAACCCCAACCAGCGATTCAGTTGGAAAAATTCAGCCATGCAACTGAGCGATCTTTACCGCTATATTTTGGCCCGCTCCATTATGCACGACCAACCCTGGAATCCAAAAATTTCCCGTTTACGGTCTCCCCTAGAAGTTGAGAGCGAACCCCTACCCCTACAAGTGGCGGCATTTTAACGAACCCATTCCCCTCGGTAAACCATGAAGCAATACCTACTGGCAGGAGATATTGGGGGAACCAAAACCCTTTTATCCCTGGCTGAAACCACCAGTCAGCCGGGAACACCCCTCACCCAGTTCACTCCCCTGGCGCAGGAAACCTATCCGAGTGGCGATTATGGGAATTTCTTGAGTCTTGTCCTGGCCTTTCTCCAGACTGCCCAGACCCAGTTAGGCCAGTTACCCCCGATCGCCCAGGCCTGTTTTGGCATTGCCGGGCCTGTGGTGAATCAAACCTCTGTGATTACCAATTTATCCTGGCCTCCCCTGGTGGCCGAAGACCTGGCCCAATCTCTTCAAATTCCCAAGGTTTTACTGATTAATGACTTTACGGCGATCGGCTATGGTCTTTTAGGTTTAGAAAAAA
>JAYKIP010000434.1:0-5322 GCA_035286205.1 Merismopediaceae cyanobacterium | reverse complement strand
TTTTTCCCCATCCGGGAGAGTTAAAGAACGGCGATCGCCCATAGACAAAACCCCAAGCCGCCGCCACAATCAAGAAATAAAGGCTTAGGCCTGGTTTACATTTCCCGTTCTTTTACCACCATGATGACCCAAAGCACTGCTGACAACCCGTTGCTGATTGGTGAGGGTTTACCGCCCTTTGATCGTCTCCAGGCGGATCAAGTCGTCCCCGCCATGACTCAGTTATTAAACGAATTAGATCAACAACTCACCGACCTCGAAACCCAGGGACAACCGACCTGGGCAGGTCTGATGGAACCTCTCACGGCTCTCGAAGAACGCCTCACCTGGTCTTGGGGTGTCTTAGGTCATTTAATGGGCGTAAAAAATAGCCCGGAATTGCGCACAGCCTACGAAACCGTTCAACCGCAAGTTGTCCAATTAATTAGTCGGTTAGGGCAGAGTCAACCCCTTTACCAGGGCTTAAAAACCTTGCAAGCTAGTCCCGAATGGGAAACCCTAAGCTCGGCGCAAAAACGCATTATTGAAGCCAATGTGCGAGAGGCCGAATTATCGGGGGTGGGATTAACCGGCGAAGCCAAGGAACGTTTTAATGCCATTCAATTAGAATTAGCCGAATTGTCCACTAAATTTTCCAATCATTTACTGGACGCGACCCGTGCTTTTGCTTTGAAATTAACCCAACCCGACGAAATTGCAGGTTTACCCGCCAGTTTACTCAGTTTAGCGGCCCAAACCGCTAGGGGCCAGGGAGAAGAAACAGCCACAGCAGAAGCCGGCCCCTGGGTGATTACTTTGGATTATCCGAGTTATTTACCCTTTATGAAATATGGGAAAAATCGGGAATTGCGGGAGAAACTTTACCGGGCTTTTGTCAGCCGGGCCGCCGGGGGGGAATGGGATAATAATCCCCTAATTGAGCGCATTTTAGAACTGCGACGGGAGCAGGCTCAAATTTTAGGCTACTCTACCTATGCCGAGGTGAGTTTAGCCCGGAAAATGGCCCCCAGTGTGGCCGCCGTAGAAAAACTGTTGGAAGAATTACGTCAAGCCAGCTATGAAGCCGCCCAAAAGGATTTAGCGTCTTTAAAACAATTTGCCCAAACCGAAGATTTAAAACATTGGGATATTGCCTATTGGGCTGAACGACAACAGGAAGCGTTATTTGAATTTAATGCGGAAGAATTGCGTCCCTATTTTCCCTTGCCCCAGGTATTAGAAGGATTATTTAAACTGGCCCAACGGCTGTTTGCGGTGAAGATTACCCCCGCCGATGGCCAAGCCCCGGTCTGGCAGTCCGATGTGCGGTATTTTCAAATTGCCAATGAAGCGGGAGAGGCGATCGCCTATTTTTATTTAGATCCCTACAGTCGCCCAGCCGAAAAACGGGGAGGAGCCTGGATGGATGACTGCATCAACCGGGCCAAAAAAGGAGATAAGGTGCGCCTACCGGTTGCCTATCTGGTGTGTAATCAAACGCCGCCGGTGGATGGTCAACCCAGTTTAATGACCTTCGATGAAGTCACGACCCTATTCCACGAATTTGGGCATGGTATTCACCATATGTTGACCCAGGTGGATTATTCTGGAGCCGCCGGTATTCATAATGTGGAATGGGATGCGGTGGAATTACCCAGTCAATTTATGGAAAATTGGTGTTACGACCGGGCAACGTTGTTTAATTTAGCGAAACATTATCAAACCGGCGAAACCCTACCGGAACACTACTACCAAAAACTGTTGGCCGCTCGCAATTACATGAGTGGTTCAGGGATGTTGCGACAGATCCATCTCAGCTTGTTGGATTTAACGTTGCATCATCACTATCAACCGGGGGGCCCAGAAACCATTCGACAAGTCCGCGATCGCCTAGCCCAAACCACGTTAGTTATGCCCCCCTTACCGGAGGATCAGTTTCTCTGTTCCTTTGGACATATTTTTGCAGGGGGTTATGCCGCCGGTTACTACAGTTACAAATGGGCCGAGGTGTTAAGTGCCGATGCCTTTGCCGCCTTTGAGGAAGCCGGTCTGGAGAATGAAACGGCGATCGCCCAGGTCGGGAAACGATTTCGGGATACGGTTTTGGCCCTAGGGGGCAGTTTACATCCCATGGCAATTTTTCAAGCCTTTCGCGGTCGTGAACCCCAAACCGATGCTCTCCTGCGTCACCATGGCTTGTTAGCGACAGCGTAGATGGTGTAATTTCCCCTTGCTCCCCTTCATAGGCTGATAGATGAAAGGGGGGCGTTAGCAAGAGCCATCGCGTAAAATTTTATTGGCCAGATTATTGTCTATATCTCCATAAAAATTGATAAAATAAAATATGGAGCGTGAATCAAAGCAAGGTAACTAAATGGCTGGAATTGAAGGATTTAAGATTAAGAACTATAGAACACTGAGAGATGTTACTCTGGGAAAGCTGTGGAATACCCAAAATAGAGAATCATTGACACCAATGACAGCTGTGATTGGTAAAAATGGCGTTGGTAAAAGTACACTTTTTGATGCTTTTGGTTTTCTTTCAGATTGTTTAAAAGGAGGCGTGGAGGAGGCCTGTGATGCTCGTGGAAGAGGCGGTTTTGAAAGAATTCGATCTCAAGGTACCGATGGAAGTATTGATTTTGAAATTTATTATAAAGAAGATCGTAATGCAAGACCAATCACTTACGAGCTATCTATCGATCTTGATTCAGATGGAAGACCCTTTGTAAAGCAAGAAAGACTTCGACAAAGAAGAAAGGGACAGAAAACAGGATGGCCATTTTCCTTTCTAATCCTCAATGAAGGAAAAGGGATAGCTTGGAAAGGGGAGGAAGAAGGTAAACAGGTTGAAGAAGATCAAGAAGAGTTTGATCTATTTAATTTAATTGAAAGGCTACGAAAAGGCGAAGCCGCAGAAGAAGAAAGTAAAGAAACAGAGGTTGTTGAACTAAGCGATAAGCGAAAGCTAGGAATTGCGACGTTAGGATCCTTAAAACAACATCCCAGAATTTCCTTATTTCGCCGGTTTATAGAAGGGTGGTATCTGAGTTATTTTACGCCAGATGCGGCGCGAAGTTTGCCTCTTGCTGGGCCTCAGAAACACTTGAGTATACACGGGGATAATCTTGGGAACGTAGTCCAATTTATGGAAAGAGAGCATTCTAAAAAATTTCAGTCGGTTCTTGATAGTATTTCTCATAAAATACCGGGCATACAAAGGATTAGTACAGAAAAAAGCCCAGATGGAAGATTATTATTGAAATTTTATGATAGGGGATTTAAAGCTCCGTTCTATGTACAACAAATGTCTGATGGGACTCTTAAAGTATTTGCCTATTTACTGCTTCTAGAAGATCCTTCTCCTCCTCCATTTATATGTATCGAAGAACCGGAGAATGGTTTGTATCATAAACTTCTAGAAATATTAGCGCAGGAGTTTCGAGAACACGCTACGGGACGAAAAGGAGGGTCTCAAATTTTTATTACAACCCATCAACCTTACTTTGTAGATGCTCTTCAACCTGAAGAGGTTTGGGTACTTGAAAAAGAACAGGATGGTTTCTCTACAATCAAGCGTGCAAGCGAGGATTCTCTGATAAAGAATCTTGTTTCTCAAGGTTTACCTCTTGGCGGACTTTGGTATAGTGATTACTTGGATAAAAGGTAGAGCAATGCACTTTGAAATTCTTATTGAAGATATTTCCGGCAAAGCGGCCCTCGAAATTCTAATTCCGAAGATTATTGGGGATATTCACACCTTTAATATTCATTCTTATAAAGGTATAGGGCGCATTCCTCAAGGTTTGACGGCCTCCTCAGATTCCCAAAAACGTATTCTCCTTGATCAGCTTCCGAGGCTTATTCAAGGTTATGGTGAGACATTTGCGCATTATCCTTCTAGCTATCCTGCTGTATTAATGATTATTTGCGATCTTGATGATAAATGCTTAAGGAACTTTCGCCGAGAATTACTCAATTGTCTTGATAAGTGTTATAAGAAACCAAATACTTATTTCTGTATAGCAATTGAGGAAGGAGAATCTTGGTATTTGGGGGATATAAATGCCATACAAACTGCTTACCCTAAAGCAAAGATTAATATTTTAAATGCCTATGAAAATGACAGCATTTGTGGTACATGGGAAAAGTTAGCTGATGCAATATTCTCAGGAGGTTCTCAAGGTTTAGCCAAGTTGGGTTGGCAAGCCGTTGGCAAAGAAAAGATGGCTTGGGCGAGGAATATCCCTCCTTATATGAATGTAGATAATAATCAATCACCAAGCTTTTGTTATTTTCGAGAAAAACTGCGATCCTTAAGCTCTGAATAATATAGTTGTTTACAATAAAAGTGAGACACTACGCGGCACAATAGTTGCGAATTATTTCATCTATACTTGTATTGGGGGCTGCATAAGTTCTTGCTCTCTTTAATGCGCTAAAGTCATGCTCTATATCGTTTAGATCCGGAGAATAGGTTGGCAGAAATCTGGCGGGGTGACAAAAATAGCTAGAAGACAGACTGTATAAGGGATGTAGCCCTTAAGCACCGTTGATAATTAGCCGATTTATGGGGGGATAATTGCATAAGAGCGTCAGCTTCTGTTGCCAGTAATTAATTGGCAAGATAAAAGCCAATCAGGGGCGTAAAAACCTAGATAACCTGAGTGAGTTCGGGTTAAGTAGGATTGACAGAATTAAATATCCTGTTTTGCTTAAGCAGGTCGTTAAGTGTCTGTGATAAACTTGTGTTAGCATACCTTTATGCAAATGTATTAAGTAACTGTCCTTTCTTTTTTCAGTTTAACTCCTTCCGTTCCAGTCTCCGCAAGCTTTTGCCATACCTTGTCACCCCTTCAGATCCTCAAGGAATATTTACAAAATGATTTATCCTGGCTAGAATAGCCGAGTCTATTAAGAGCCAAAAAAGATGAAATGTAACTATTGCAACAGTCATAACCTGACTGTTTCCCGCAGTCAACGGGGATGGCAACGAGTTCTATGGCTACTAATTCTTTGTCATAAAATGCGTTGTCAAGATTGTCATAGAAGTCAAATTCGTTTTTTGCCCCAGTTTTGGCTGTCTAAGGTCATCCCGTAAACCCTTAGGATAGGAGTTGAGCTAATAAGTAGTATATTCTTAGGTCAGTCGTTTGAGCATGGCCGCCCTGGCCCGTTGGGCTAACGAGTCATCTAGGGGCGATAAATTCACCGTCTCTTGATATTTTCTCTCTAACGCCGTTTTTAACAACCAATCGGCAATCACCGGGTTTTTGGGCAGTAAAGGCCCATGGGAATAGGTGGCGATCGCCTTTTGATAAAAAGCCCCTTCATAACCATCCT
>JAYKIP010000433.1:0-2645 GCA_035286205.1 Merismopediaceae cyanobacterium | reverse complement strand
GCATTTGGCGATTTTTGTCAATTGTTTTTCATCTAAAGCGAACTCATCAATTAAGTCTCTTGCCAGATAAAGATTTAGTCAATTTATGCCCCCCTATCGAACCATACCAAGTAACGAAGAGCCAAATTTGACAGGAGATAGTGCTTGCAGCTCAAGACATAGACTAAACTCTATGGTCAAGCTTACAATTATTTGTTAATTGAATCTATACAGCCAGCAAAACCCTTGCTATAATCGACAATATATGGTAATAGACCAATTTCATCCACTGCATCGGCATCCCCAAAGTTGATCAACCTCGCTTTGTTTTAAGGTAGGCTCAGGCCTACCTTACTTTTTATCGGTGATCAGTAACCAGTAAGCAGAAAATTGCCATTTAATAAGTAGAAGCACAGGCAAAAAATAAAACCCCCTCAACTGACTGAATGAAGGGGCATTTATGGTATTTTTGGTGGGCAATTTAGCCTACTTTTATGGTTTGAGTTTGCGCTTGAGGGTTGAAGCTGCGCCGAGAGTACCAAGGGCTAGGAGACCGAGAGTTGAGGTGGGTTCGGGAACTGTAGTTGAGATAATAAAGCTTCCACCATCCCCAGCAAGTGTTAGGCTAGGATTTCCCCTTAGCTTAATGTTCAAGGCGGAAAAAGTCCCCAATAACTCCACAGAACCGTAAGCGGAACGAGTACCAGTAGTCGGAGGGGGAGTGAAGGGAGAAAGACCAAGGCCAGTAAACGGATTCGCATCGGCGATGATTTTGTTCGTGGTATCGACTATTAAACCATCGCCGCCACCACCGTTACCGCTCAGTAAATTGAGTGCGATCGAACCATTGCTCGGATCAGAAAAATCATAGATCATCCCGTCAAGATTGGCAACGTGAAAGGTGGGATTGGTCACGGGGGAGCTAAACTGAATCTTTAAAGTCGCAGTCTGGCCAGTCTGATTAAACATTGTATAACCTACCCGATCACCTAAACTTTGGGATGGAGTATAGATATTGCTGTAGCTGTATTGAGGAGTAGTATTATCGATTGTTGTTGCTTCGTAACTTCCTGGGTTGACACCCGCAATCTGAAAGTTCGGTCCGCCACCAGCGAGTATAGAACCTGTAACGTTCACTCCCCCTAGGGTTCCCGCGAATGTTCCTGTGCCCGGTCCCCCAGGGGTAAAGGTATTCAAGTCAAGGAAAACTACTGATGCTTTCGCTTGGGGGGTCGCGATGAAGATACTGCTTGTGAGCGCAGTGATGGATAACAATGAGACAAATTTCATTTTTTAGTGGTTTTAAGATAAAGGCCGCCAAATACACACACTTCTCCCCCCTGTTGTATTAAAAGCTACAATTTAATAAATCTTTACATTTTTCTCCCTCATGGCTGACGCTAGTATCTGCGCTACTTCCTTGTCAGCATCAGGATTTTCAGCGATTTTGGGATTTTCAGGATTATTGGATGACGATGTAAAATAATACACCACCAATGCCGGGCGATATGGAATCACTACACTCCGAAGGAAATGCGATCGCTAAAATATTGAAATGTTTCCTTAAACTGATTATTATATGAAAGAGATTGTTTTCTATCGTACCCAGTCAGGAGCCAGCCCCGTTGAAGATTTTTTAAATTCTCTGTCTGGAAAACAAGCTCAAAAAGTTTGGTTTTACGCTTAATTCAGGAGTTAGATTCTGTACCGAGTCAATACCTTAAAAAATTAGTAAATACTGATGATATTTGGGAAGTGAGAGTTCAGGTTGGCAATAATATATTCCGTCTGCTGGGCTTTTTTGGAGAAAATGATTTAATTATTTTAACGAACGGATTTGCCAAAAATACTCAAAAAACACCATCCCAAGAGATTAATTTGGCACAGCAACGAAAACGAGACTACTTAAACAGGAGATTCGACGATGAGTGATGTGGAACAATATATTAACAGAAGAAAACAAACTGACAGTCAATTTTCCCAAGGCTTCGAGTTTGGTTATCTCAGTTTCAAGCTGGGAGTTATATTAGCGCAGGCAAGAGAAGAAGCTGGACTGACCCAGGAAGAATTAGCGCCTAAGTTAAATTGGGATAAAGCAACAGTTTTCAACCTAGAAGAGAATGTGGAATCTGTCGGTATTTCTACTTTCTGGGAAGGTCGATTAATTGCCAAGCTAATTTAGCGGCTCCCACCATCCCGGCGCGATTACCCAACTCGGCCGTTAACACCTCTAATCCTTCTCTGGAACTAGGTAAAACCCGTCTTTCGATTTCTGTGAGGAGAGAGGGAAAGAAAAACTTAGCACTGGCACTAATACCGCCGCCGATAATTACCGCCTCTGGGGTGAGAACATAGAGTAAACTGGCGATACCAGCCCCCAGTAAACAACCGTAACCCTGCCAGAATTCTAAAGCCTCTCGATCGCCTTTTTCGGCCAATTCTGCCAATTGCTTCGGTTCTTTGCCGGTCATCCGGCGAATAGCTTGCCGGGAGGCGTATTGTTCCAAGGAACCCTGATTACCGCTATTGCACAATGGACCGTCAAAATTGAGGGTTATTAAGCCTAATTCGGCGGCTGTTCCCTTGCTGCCCACAAATAAGTTACCATCGAGGATAATTGCCCCTCCTACTCCCGTCCCCAAGGTCAACAGGATCAAGTTTTGAAA
>JAYKIP010000432.1:0-33375 GCA_035286205.1 Merismopediaceae cyanobacterium | reverse complement strand
CAATCTAACGCTTGAGCGAGAGAGGCTTTTACGCTTTTTCGGGGCTACTACTTGCCAGTATTATCTTTTGTCATAGGGGCTTTTCTTATTTTCTTTGTTCTTCTTTTATGTACGGAATGTGGGTTTTAACAGCAATTCTCCACAACAGCGATCGCTCAGGTTAAGATTTTCACCATGGATCGCGTGGGACTTAAGAGCCGTTGTAACAGCAATCAGAGGATTAAGACGGAGAGGGTGGGATTTGAACCCACGTTAGGTTTCCCTAAACTCGATTTCAAGTCGAGCGCGATCAACCACTCTGCCACCTCTCCAGGAATTGCAAGAAATCTTCCGGCGATCTTATCACAAATTGGGGGAAGGTCTCCGTTTTTACCCCAGAAAGCCTGACTCTGACTCAATTTCAGGGATTTAAGGGATTATGCTTCGGGCGGCTCCACGTGATAGGCTCCCGGCTTTTCGGCGGCCCTGGGCAAGCGTTTTTCCGAGGCAGACAATAACTCTAATTGTTGAGATGGTAATGGAGAAGGTCGGACAGATTTGCTGGCGGCTTTACGACGTTGGGCCACCTGTTCTTCACTGGTATCTTCAGCCACGACTTCGTATAAACGCGCTAATTGATGGGTTCCAACCGGTTTGCGTAAAATGCGTCCTAGACGTTGCACGTATTCCCGCGTGGAGGCCGTTCCCGATAGAATCACCGCAATTTTCACCTGGGGCACATCTACGCCTTCATTTAAAACATGGGAGGTGACTAAGGTTTTATAACGACCATCTCGAAAATAACTTAGAATTTCATGGCGTTCTTTGACGGGGGTTTGATGGGTAATGGCCGGAATAAAAAAATAACGAGAAATGCGATAAACCGTTGCATTATCATTGGTAAAGATTAAAATGGGGTCGGGATAATGGGTGGTTAAGATTTCCGTTAAAATCTGTAATTTACTTTCCGTACCGAGGGAAATTTCTTTGGCTTCTCGATGGGCTAACATGGCGCGACGACCCTGGGGGGAACTGGCACTCATCTGCACAAATTGTTGCCATCCGTCTAAACTGCTTAGCTTAATGTTTCGCTGGCGTAAAAAGTCGTTGCGGAGTTGTATGGCCTGGTCATAGCGTTCTTTTTCCTGGGGAGATAATTTGACTTTAATTTGAATAACTTCATGCTCGGCTAAGGTTCCCCCGGCTAAATCTTCAACGGTTTTGTGATAGACCACCGGGCCAATTAATTGATCTAAGTCCAAATGACTGCCATCACTGCGTTCGGGAGTGGCCGTTAATCCCAGACGGTAAGGGGCGATCGCGTATTCAGCAATGACCCGAAAAAAGTCACTGGGTAAATGATGACACTCATCAAAAATCAATAAAGCGTATTGATTGCCCAACGTTTCAATGTGAATGGCTCCACTGTGATAGGTCGCAATTAAAATCGGACTGCGATCGCGGGAACCGCCCCCCAGAAGACCCACTTCGGTATCGGGGAAAGCGGCGGTCAGTTGGGCATACCACTGGTGCATTAAATCGAGGGTCGGCACCAAAATCAAGGTCGTGCGCGGGGTAGATTGAATGGCTAACTGGGCTAAAAAAGTTTTACCGGCTGCGGTGGGCAGTACCACAACCCCTTGACGGGCGGCTTTTTTCCAGGCGGTGAGGGCTTCGGCTTGGTGGGGAAAAGGAGTCCGTTGACTCACCGAAGAACATTCCAACGGGAAAAAACCCTTGGCCTCATCCACAAAATCAATACCCGCCTGTTGTAACCTTTCGACGAGGGGACGATATTGCCAACCGGGAATGCGAAATTTTTCCACCCGGTCATCCCAGGTCACAAATTCTACCCATTCTTGACCGCGTGGCGGCGGATGCAATAACAAGGTTCCGCGATCGTAGGTCAGTTTCGGCAGACGGGCCATGGCCAAAAAGCGATCCCATTACACCTGGGATTTGGGTTTGACAAACACCTGATATAACCCGTACAGAATCACCGCGAGAATGGTGACGCTGATGATCGAGGCGATCAGGTGTAAAACCTTCAAGGTTAAGGAAAGGGCGATGGAAATACCGGTCACAGCCAAGGCAATTTTCACCGGGGCGTTCTGACGCTCATACCATTGAAAAAATTGTTGCATGGCCAACCGCCAGCGATCGCCCAAGGTATTTTCCCCCGGCACATCCGGATCAATTTCCACTTCGACCGGGGGAATTGTGTCATGTAAAGAATTAGGTTCCAGTTGAGTCATAGGGTTGAGGCGGGCTGGAGTGTCAATTAACCAGGACTGACGGTTACTTTCAATATAAACGGCCAAAGCAAGAATTGGGTTAAAACTGGTGAGGAAGTCCCTTAGAAGCTAACCAGTCTGCATTGTAGAGACGAGACTGATAACGCGCCCCGCCATCACAAAGAACGGTGACAATGGTATGGCCGGGCCCCAACGTTTTAGCCAGAACTAGGGCCGCCCCCACATTGATTCCTACCGAACCGCCCATAAACAGACCCTCTTTTTTCAAGAGTTGATAAACAACGCGCAGGGCTTCAGGATCATCAATTTGGATGGCATCATCAATCGGCACATTTTCCATATTGGCCGTCACCCGACTATTGCCAATACCTTCGGTGATCGAATTGCCTTCAATTTTAATTTCGCCGGTTTTCACGTAGCTATACAAACCACTGCCCAAAGGATCGGCCACCACACAACGAATTTGGGGATTTTTTTCCTTGAAATAGAGCGCGGCCCCGGCGTAGGTTCCCCCGGTTCCAGTGGCGGCTACCCAGGCATCTATTTTGCCGTCGGTCTGTTGCCAAATTTCGGGGGCTGTGGTTTTGTAGTGGGCTTGACGATTGGCTAAATTATCAAATTGATTGGCCCAAATGGCGTTATCCATCTCGGCGGCGATGCGGCCCGACAATTTCACGTAATTATTGGGATCGCGGTAGGGAACGGCCGGAACCGTTCGGACTTCCGCCCCTAGGGTACGCAATAAATCAATTTTTTCCTGGGATTGGGTTTCGGGAATGACGATTAAACAGCGATAGCCTTTAGCGTTACAGATATGGGCCAAGCCGATCCCCGTATTGCCCGCCGTGCCTTCGACAACGGTTCCCCCCGGTTTTAACTGGCCTTGACGTTCGGCTTCTTCAATAATTTCTAGGGCCGCCCGGTCTTTCACGGAACCGCCCGGATTCATAAATTCTGCTTTACCGAGGATTTCACAGCCTGTTTCTTCACTGAAGCTGTTTAGACGAATTAGGGGGGTGTTCCCGATCGCTTCAACGAAACCGTTTTTAATGTCCATCTATATCAGGGCAGGAAGGAAGAAATTACGTTTATCATCCTAATATCCTAACGGAGAAGGGAGCCTTCCCATGCCATGGGTTAATCTTTCGCCTCGGTCACCGGGTCAGACGAGCAAAAGGTTTTGTACTGATTGCGGCCCTGTCGTTTGGCTTGGTAGAGAGCCTGGTCGGCTTGCTGGACGAGGGTTTTGGGAGGATGGGGAGGAGTCGGAATCAAACAGGTAATGCCTATACTGACCGTTAACGTGGGTTGGAGAGGGGAAGCCCGATGGGCCAGCCGGAGGTGAGCTAAAGTACATTGAATTTTTTCGGCAATGGCGATCGCCCCTATCAAATCCGTCGAGGGCAATAGAATGGCAAATTCTTCTCCCCCATAACGCGCCACGCCATCCGCAGAACGCCCGGCGGCTTGGGTCAAGACCTGGGCCACTTGATGTAAACAGCTATCTCCCTGGGGATGGCCATAAAAATCGTTATAAGCCTTAAAATAATCAATATCAAGCATCAGTAAAGATAAGGGTTTTTGCTCCCGCAATAAACGATACCATTCCTGTTCTAACGTCCTATCAAACCAGCGACGGTTGGCCACCTGGGTAAGAGCATCTAAATTCACTAATTTTTCCAATTCTTGATTGGCAAATTGTAATTTTTGTTGGGCAGTGTGTAATTCACAAGTCCGACATTTCACTTCATTTTCTAAGGAGTCAATCATGCGCATGAGGGCTTTGCGAGCCTGTTCACGTTCTTGGGTTAGAGCCGCAAAGAGAAGGGCCGTTAAGGATAAAATCCCGGTAAAGGACTGGAGAAAAATGAGGGGTTGGATCTGAAAAATCTGGAGAAAAACACCGTGACCCTGGCCCGTAAAAAATAAAGCGATCAAGGTGGCTAAAGAAACCACCACATTGGCGACAAAGCCCCCTAAATGACAGACCGTAATCAGAATCAAGGGTAAATAGAGATAAGCGACCGGGTAGTTACTGACAAAGGTGAGAATATTCACCAGGATGAGGAAAAATAGAACAATCCCTAACTCTACTTTCTTCGTTTTTAAAAGAGACCATTTTTCAAAACGAACTAAAATGAAAACCGGCGAAAAAACAAGATTGGCTAGGGCATTAGCTAACCACCAGGTGATAAAAACAAGCAGTAATTGGTCGGGTCTCAATAGGCTGGTTACCCCTAGGCAGAGGGTGCCAAAACAAGCGGATAAGAGGGGGGTAAGGATCGCAACCCGAATAAAAAATAGGGTAGTTTTAACCGTCGTAAAGGGATTGATAACTGACGGGCCAGAGAAAGCGGGATTGGGGGAGACTAAGGGGCTATTTTTCGGAGATTTTTGTGTTAATCGGTTTTTGAGCCAAAGATTCGCTAAAATCGGTTGGATAGTATTAGCAAAGGCAAAGGTAAGGGTAAGGAATAAAAAAGGGGGAACGGATAAGGGCGGCGAAAAATGATTCAAAACCACGATCGCACCGAGGATAGCCCCTAGGATCATGCCGGGCAAAATTCTATATTCAAAATGAAAAAATAAACCCAGGGTAAAAGCCGGGGGAAGCCACAACGGGATCGTATGTTCCGAAAGTTCAGAGTTAACGAATTGATAACTAATTTGGACTCCAACGATATAAACAAGGACTGTTAGAATATTGAGCAGGATCACATTTTGACTGGATCGCCTTGCCCAAGAATCCCTAAATGACATACTCATGTTTTTTTTGAAAAAATGGTTAACACAATTAAACTGAGACAGTCATCTCTTCACCCTAAGCGTTGCTTAAAAAGCCTTAGCCGACAGAGAAAACCTGGGGTTCTCACCTTAAAATTTTAATGATTATTCTCAATTCTAATGCAAGATTTCATGCCCGCTTTTCCCTGGTTGACACCGAGTCACGGCATCATGGTGGTGCTACTCCTTACCTTTGCGATCGCCCATAGTGGTCTGGCGGCCCTACGACCCTGGGGAGAAAAGTATCTGGGGGCTAGGGGTTATCGTGTGCTATTTGCCCTGGTGAGTTTACCCTTAGCGGGGAATTTAATTGTTTACTTTTTTAATCATCGCTACGACGGTCTGCAACTGTGGCAAGTCCAGGGCGTATCGGGGATTAAACCCCTGGTGTGGGGATTATCCGCCATTTCCTTTTTCTTTTTGTATCCCGCCACGTTTAATTTATTAGAAATTGCCGCTCTGCAAAAACCGGAAATTCATCTCTACGAAACGGGCATTATTCGCATTTGTCGGCATCCCCAAATGGTGGGTCAAGTGTTGTGGTGTATGGCCCATACCCTCTGGCTCGGAACGACTTTCACTCTGTTAACCTCCTTGGGATTAATTGCTCACCATGGTTTTGCGGTGTGGCATGGCGATCGCCGGTGGTTGGCCAAATACGGAGAGGCTTTTTTAAACGTGAAGGAACGGACTTCGATTATGCCTTTTCAGGCCATTTGGGAAGGACGACAAACTTTGGTATGGCAAGAATTTCTGAAACCGGCCTATTTGGGGGTAACTGGTTTTATTTTTCTGTTGTGGTGGGGTCATCCCTGGTTAATGCAAATCACGGCCAAAGCGTTTTGGTAAGGGGAATATGCCGCTTTAGCATTCTCAAGATTCTGTTTTGACAAACCTTTTCCGCAGGACACGGATCGGCAAAATGGCTCTTGTTCCGATTGATCCCCTTGGGCTATAACATTAAGATGACAGAGCATATCTAGGGAAGTCCACAAATGTTATCGGTTACAGAAAAAACATTTGTTCGTGTTGTTTTAGAATCCCCTAAACCGGTTTTAGTGTATTTTTGGGCCCCCTGGTGTGGTCTGTGTCATTTTGTCCAACCGTTGTTAAATAAAGCCCAGGGAGAATGGGGCGATCGCCTGCAACTGGTGGAGATCAATGCCGATAGTAATTTCAAATTGGCTAACACCTACCGTCTGCACAGCTTACCGACTTTTTTATTATTTGAACAGGGAAAAATCGTCCAGCGTTTAGAGGGATTTCATAGCCGCGAAGACCTCCAGCGTTTAGAGGATTTAGTCTGGCCCCAACCGATCGCCCAATCGGCTTAACGCTCCGGCTAACCCGTGATCGCGTCGGCATACTCACCCAGAGACGTTCCGAGGGACTGACCCGGAATGCAGAATGAAGTCTTCTTTTCCTGCCAATGATATGCTTAGGAAAAGGATTGGTAACCAGCACGCATTTGGTCGGAGGATAGGACTTGTGGAGTGGAAAGTACGCGCTATTCGCGGGGCAACAACCGTTTCCGAAAATAGTGTGGAGGCGATCGCCGAGGCGGTCAAAGAATTATTAGATGCCATCGAAACCCACAATCATCTCGACCCCCAGGACATTATCAGTGTCACTTTCTCCGTCACCCGTGACCTAGATGCCATTTTTCCGGCGGCGATCGCTCGTCAACGGCCCGCTTGGGATACGATTCCGCTTTTAGATGTCCAGCAAATGCACGTCGTCGGCAGTTTAGAAAAGTGTATTCGCATTTTAGTTTATATCAACACCTTAAAACCCCAACAGGCGATTTATCATCCCTATCTGCGTCAAGCCCAAAGTTTACGCCCGGATTTAGTTAGGAATCGGTGTCAATAATTAGCTTAATTAGCTTGATGAGTTTTATAAACTAATTTGAATGGGCTATGTTGGCCACCGTGAATCCTGATTTCCTCCCCTTGTCCCCATGCGTCGTTTTTCTTTGACCACCTATCTTTGGCTCCCTGTTTTAGTTTTGTTAGGCTATCTGGGAAATTATTTTTCGTTACCGCTCTTTTTTGGGGTCGAGTTTATTTTTGGCAGTATTTTTGCTTTATTGATTATCTATTATTATGGGCTATTTTGGGGCAGTTTCGGAGCCGTAATCATTGCCAGTTATACCCTCATTCTCTGGAAACATCCCTATGCCATGGTGGCCTTGATGGGGGAAGCTTTGTTTGTGGGGTGGCAGTTCCGTCAACGGCAGGGAAATTTGGTGTTATGGGTGGCTTTATATTGGTTATGTCTGGGGATGCCTTTCATTTTTTTAACCTACCGTTTTGGGTTACAAATGTCTCCTTTAGCGACGGAGTTAGTGGTCTGTAAACAGGCGGTGAATGGGATTTTTAATGCCCTGGTTGCAAATCTCATTATTTTTGGGGTCGCCAATTTTCAACAACGGATTTTAAAGCAAAATATTGCTTATCTTTCCTTTGAACAAACCCTCTTTAATATTTTAGTTGCTTTTATCTTTTTTCCCCTGTTGTTTGTAACGGTGATCCAGGGACAACAGGCTTTTGCGGCCATGGAGAAAGCGATCGCGGTGGAATTAAATACCGTTGAAGCCCCGGTGTTAAACGCCCTACGATTTTGGTATCAGAGCCAAGTTGCGGGATTACAAACCCTAGCTAATAGTTTAGATCCCCTGTTGCCCAGCCTTAATCAACCGGCAAATGCTAACCCGACCCTCCTTGAAAAAGCCCAAAGTTTAATTCAAAATACCCAACGCTCTTTTCCCGCCTATTCTGTTCTTTATTTGACGAATCAAAATGCCCAAATTATTGTCAGTGAGCCGCCCCGCAATGCCTTAGATGAACCCCTTCTGGGTCTTAACCGCCAATCTACCCATCAAAAATTACGGCAACCGGTGCATCTGCAACCGCAATTCACCCATCTACATCACGACAAAATTGAAACCCTGCCTCATTTTGGGGTAATGATTCCTTTTATGGCTCCGGATGGTTTAAAAGGAGTCCTATACGGCTCGTTAAATGTGGAACAACTTAGCATCTTTTTACAGTTGAATGGCACGGCGAAGGAGTTAACGATGACCCTGATGGACAATCAAAATCGCATCCTTGCCAGCAGTTCCCCAGAATTGAAGCCTATGGCCATGCTGGATTTACAAAAGGGCGGCAAATGGCGATCGCTGACTCCCACCTTAGGTCATTGGTTACCCGATAAAAAAATCTCTCCGATGTTGCGGTGGCGGCAATCCTTTTATTATGCGGTGGTTCCCCTCGATCATGAAATTCCTTGGAAGTTAGTATTGCGTTTGTCCCCGGAACCGCAAATTAATGATTTACAACTGCTTTCGTTAAAAAATTTAATCACGCTGTTAGTTTTAACCGGGTTGGGCTTAATTACCTCGATCTTTGTCAGTCGTCGGGTAGCCTCTCCTCTGCTCCAGTTATCCCAGGTGACCACCGATATTCCCCGCAAATTATTAGACCGCGAACCGACCCCTTCCCTCTTGCCCACCCAGGTCAGTGAAATTGCCGTTCTGGCCCAAAATTTCCAAACCATGTTACAGACCCTCAAAGCGCAGTTCCAGGAAATTATGGAAGCCCGCAATAGTTTGGAACAACGGGTTCAGGAACGCACCCAGGAATTATTAGCCCTCAATACCCATCTGGCTGAAGAGATTCAATACCGTCAGGAAATTGCTAATCAACTGCGGATCAGTGAAGAACGCTATGATTTAGCCGTCTCCGGTACCAATGACGGCCTGTGGGATTGGGACATTAACAGCGATCATGTTTATTATTCCCCCGTCTGGATGAAAATTCTGGGCTATGAAGGCCAGGACTTACCCGCCACCGTCAACACCTGGTTTGATCTCCTGCATCCCAACGAGCAACCCCTCGCCCAACAAGCCGTTCAAGAACACCTCGCGGGCCATACCGAAGTCTATAACGTGGTTTATCGCATGAAACACCGGGAGGGTCGCTATCTCTGGATCGAGGCCAAGGGGAAATGTTTACGGGATGACCAGGGCAACCCCTATCGCATGGTGGGAACGATTACCGATATTACCGATAAAAAACAAGTCGAAGTGGAATTACAACGGGCCAAAGAAAACGCCGAAATTGCTAATCGTACCAAAAGTGAATTTTTAGCCAATATTAGTCACGAAATTCGGACACCGATGAATGCCATTCTGGGCTTCTGTGAACTCTTACAACGTATTACCCGTGACCCCCGTTCCCAGGACTATTTAGACGCGATCAATAGTAGTGGCAAGACCTTACTCTCGTTAATTAACGACATTTTAGATCTCACTAAAATTGAAGCCGGTAAGCTCAAGGTCAACTATGAAAGTGTTAATTTGCGTCAATTAATTGCGGAAGTGCAACAGATTTTTTCCGAAAAAGCTCAACAAAAAGGTCTGCAACTTCTCACGGAACAATCCGAGCAAATACCCTTATATCTTCTCTTTGATGAAGTCAGACTCCGCCAAATTTTATTTAATATTGTGGGCAATGCGATTAAATTTACGGAAACCGGTCAGGTCACGATCGCCGTTCAAACCACCTATCTTGACCGCGATCGCCTGCATCTAGTCATTAGCGTCACCGATACCGGCATTGGGATTACCCCGGAGGATCAACAACGGATTTTTGATGTTTTTACCCAAAGCGAAGGTCAAAGTACGCGGAAATATGGCGGCACAGGGCTAGGACTGACCATTACTCGTCGCTTAACGGAAATGTTGGGGGGCAAAATTACCATTAACAGTCGTCTAGGGGCGGGGAGTACCTTCACCCTGAGTTTTCCGGACGTTCAGTGTGCCCAGGAACCGGAGCCAGAACCCGCCAATCATCTCCGGGCCAATATTAACCAGTTAGCCCCGGCGACCATTCTGGTGGTGGATGATGTGCCCTCCAATCGCGCCTTAATCCGGTGTTATTTCGAGCAGAGCCATCACCAAATCCTCGAAGCCTGCGACGGTCAAGAAGCGCTACAAATGGCTAAAACCCATCATCCCGACTTGATTTTAATGGATTTACTCATGCCCAATATGGACGGTTTTGAGGCCACACGACTGCTACGCCAGGATGTCGCCACCCATGAGATCCCGATCGTGGTCATTACTGCCGCCTTAATGAGTGAAGCGCGATCGCAGTTAGCCCCCTACTGCCAGGGCTTTTTAGCCAAACCCATTACCTGGGCGGCCCTCCTGCAATGTTTACAGACCTGTTTACCGATGGCGGCACCGAACCAGCGAGAAGAAATAACGCCCCTACCCCGTCCCTCGGAACCGACCTCCCCGGCCCCCTTACCCCTAGCTGACCGGCCCCAACTTCAGGGCTTACGAGACCATTTAGAAGCCCTGCAACAGACTACCTGGGAGACCGTCCGTCGCCGGATGATCATGCGGGAAATTCGTCAATTTCAAGAACAGTTACAGCAATGGAGCCAGGATTATCCCTTTCCGCCCCTCGCCCAGTACGTTGAACAATTAGCCCAGCCCCTTCGCAACTTTGATGGGGATAAACTCACCCAATGTATTGAACAATTTCCCCAGGTGATTATGGTTCTCCGCCAACATCTCGATCAACCGCTTGAGCCAGCTACCATGGCAGAATCCCCGGTAACGGAATCTCCCCCAAACGGACTATCATAAAAACTGTCTAGGGAATTTCCGCCCGCTTGCGTTGGAGTGGCCCTCTGGAAATAAAAAGCCAGCCCCGGAAACTAGCACTAAAAACTAGCACTGAAAACTAGCCATGGAAACTAGCACTGGGAGCCACAAGTTAAGTTTTTTTGGTTGTTTACGTCGTCAAAGCCATTATGATCCCCTTTAACCCCCAATCCTATCTCATTCTAGTGGTAGATGACATTACCAAAAATTTACAACTGGTTATGGAAATCCTAGAGCAGGTGGGCTATGCAACTACGTTTGCGATCGGCGGAAGACAAGCCCTAGACCGTCTCCAAACCCTACAGCCGGATCTGATTTTATTGGACTTAATGATGCCGGAAATTAATGGTATTGAAGTCTGCAAAATTCTCAAAGCCGATGAAAAATATCAAGATATTCCAATCATCTTTTTAACGGCGAGTAATGACCGGGAACATTTAGTCGAAGCCTTTGCCGTCGGCGCGACAGACTATATCACCAAGCCTTTCCATGCCCCAGAATTATTAGCACGGGTCAAAACCCATTTATCCTTGAAAAAAGCCCAGGATGAACTCAAAGAAGCCTATGCTACCCTCGAAAAAATTGTCACCATTGATGAGTTAACCAATGTGTCCAATCGTCGGGCCATTTTTGCCTTTGGTGAGCAGGAATTTCAACGGGCCAAACGCTACGGCAGTGATTTTTCGGTGATGATGATTGACCTCGACTATTTTAAAGATGTGAATGATACTTACGGCCATTATTCGGGGGATGAATGTCTGCGCTTAGTCGCCAATACGTTAAAGTCCAGTATTCGCAATACCGATCAAGTGGGTCGTTTTGGGGGAGAAGAATTTATTACCATTTTACCGGAAACCAAACTAGGGGAAGCGATTGATTTGGGGGAAAGATTACGTCATTTAATTGTGTGTCTCTGTCCCAAATTTGAAAATCAAGTCATTAATTTATCGGTGAGTATTGGCGTTACCAATTACCATAAAAATGATGAAACCTTAGATGATGTTCTCCGCCGCGCTGACAAGGCTCTTTATTCAGCCAAAGATCAGGGCAGAAATCGCATTGTGAGTTTATAATTCTCCTCAGATATATTACTCAATACGATAAATACGATAAATACGATGATACCGAAAGTTCTTGCATTGGATTTTGATGGGGTGCTGTGTGATGGGTTACAGGAGTATTTTTACTCGACCCAGTTAGCCTATGGTCAGTTAATGCCCCAAACCCCTAGGCAGGATTTAACCCCCTGGGCGCAGGCTTTTTATCATTGGCGACCGATTATTGAAACAGGTTGGGAAATGATTGTGTTATTGCAAGCGTTGGTGTTAGGGTGTTCTGAGGAAGACATGATGCACCATTGGCCGTCGGTGGTGGCCGAAATCCTTGAGCGGGAGGGTTGGGAACCGCAATCATTAATGCAACGGCTTGATGATGTCCGCGATCGCCAAATTCAAGAAAACTTAACGAACTGGTTAGGTCTGCATCGGTTTTATCCGGGGGTCATTGAACAATTAAAAGGGTTAACGGGTAGTGAAACCTCGGTGTATATTATCACCACCAAAGAGGGACGTTTTGTGCAAACCCTATTGGCAGAGCAGGGCGTAAATTTGGCTCCTCAGCAAATCATTGGGAAAGAAATTCAGCAACCGAAATATCAAACCCTCAGCCAAATCCTGCAACAGCATCAAATTGCTCCCCAGGAACTCTGGTTTGTGGAAGATTTACTGAAAACCCTACAAAAAATTCAACAGCAAGCATCCTTAAAAGACATCGTTTTATTTTTAGCAGAATGGGGTTACAATAAACCCTCAGATCGAGACTTTGTTAAGGCTCAATCTTCCCTATATTCCCTTTCATTAGACCAATTTACTTCGGATTTTCCCCAATGGTTAATCCCCCTCCCCTCGTCTCTGTGAATCCCTTACCGAAAGCTCCCCCAAAAGATCTTTGGTTAGCGGTGAATTTCTCGATGTTTTACCCCGGTTTGGGTCAGGTTTATGCGGGGGAATGGCAAAAGGCTTTACTTTGGTTTAGCTCCTATAGTCTCAGCGTCGGAACGGGTCTTTGGGCAATTTTTAGTGCAACGGGGGATGTGGCGACTGGCTTGATTTTTTTAGGGATTGCTTTTGCGCTTTATTGGCTTAATTTAGTAGATGCGTTATTAAGCGTTTTTCATCAAAATCCTAGTTTTTATCAAGAGAAAATTCCCCGACGCTGGAAAAATCCCTGGTTTGCCGTCTTTGCCACGCGAGTTTTACCCGGTTTGGGACATTTCTATTATCAGCAATTTGTTCTGGGTTTAGTTATCCTAACGTTAGCGATTCTGTCTTTTCGTCTTCAATATCGTTACACGCCCTTATTAGTTTTTGGCCCGATTTTAAGTGCGATCGCCCTTTATCATTTGTATCGTTCGGCCTTAAGCAAGCAAGGGGTCTCTTCAAGATTGATTTATGGTTTAATTTTTTTGATTCTGCTCATTGGTTTAACGTTTAATTTTTTTCCGAAATGGCTGAGTCAACGGATCGATATTTTCTTTGTGCCGAGTGCCTCTATGAGTCCAACGGTGATTAAAGGTGATTATATTTTTGTGGCATTAAATCCAGATTATACCCCCCAACGTCAAGAGATTATTGTCTTTAAAACTCCCGATAAGGTCAGAACCAAAGCCCCGCTATCGGCAGATTTTTTTGTGAAACGAGTGATTGGTTTACCGGGGGAAAGTATTCGGATTGACCAGGGACAGGTGTGGATTAATGATCAACCCTTAGCGGAAAATTACTTAGCGGAAACCCCGGACTATACATTACCGTCCCAGGTGATCCCGGCGGATCATTATTTTGTCCTAGGGGATAATCGGAATGATAGTTTTGATTCCCAGGAATGGGGGCCTCTGCCAAAATCGGCGATTGTGGGTCAAGCCTATAAAATTTATTGGCCGTTGGATCGGGTGCGATCGCTGTTACCGGCAGACTAGGTTCTCTAAACTTGACTTTTTCGGTAATAATTATCTTAAATGAGACCCCGTTTCATTACTGTTTTCCCTACATTTTAAGCCATGATTGAAGTCGAACACCTAAGCAAAGTTTATGGTTCTACCCATGCCATTGAAGATGTTAATTTTTCCGTTGCACCGGGGGAAATTCTGGGTTTTTTAGGGCCCAATGGAGCGGGAAAAACAACCACGATGCGGATTTTAGCGGGCTATCTACCGGCAACTTCGGGAACGGCAAAAGTGGTAGGGTTTGATGTCCATGAACAGTCCCTAGCGGTGCGTAAAAATATTGGTTATTTGCCGGAAAATCCTCCCCTTTATCCGGATATGACGGTGGAAAGTTTTTTGCAGTTTGTGGCCAGTATTAAAGGCGTTAAGAAAAAAGAGCGATCGCAACGGGTAACCTCGGCCATTGAACGGTGTCAATTAACGGAAAAACGACAGATTTTAATTCGTAAACTCTCAAAGGGTTATAAACAACGGGTCGGTATTGCCCAGGCGATCGTCCATGATCCGCCGGTGATTATTTTAGATGAACCTACGGTGGGGTTAGATCCCAAACAAATTATTGAAGTGCGTCATCTGATTAAAAGTTTGGCCCAACAGCATACTATTATTCTTTCCACCCATATTTTGCCGGAAGTGAGTATGACCTGCGATCGCGTGGCGATTATTAATCGGGGTAAAATTGTGGCGACGAATACCCCAGAAAATTTACTTTTATCCCTCACCAGTAATCTTAATTATGTGCTAGAAGTCACGGGGGAAAAAAGCCAGATCGAAAGTCAATTACAGCAAGTTCCTGGAATGCGTCAGTTTGAGATACAAACCCTTGTCCAGGATACCGAATCCCGTTATCGAATTACCCTGGAAACAGAAAATGTCCAGGAAATTGGCAATGATTTGGCCCAAATTTTCACCCAAAACGGTCTAGCTCTCTGGGAAATGCAACGGACTCGTCCCAGTTTAGAAGATGTGTTTCTGAATGTGATTACAACGGAAACCCCGGCAACATCCCAACCTGCCGAATCAGACGAAAACGAGGCGTTAACCCAGGCTGAAAATTAACCTTTCAGACTATGAACCCGTTGCCATTGCTCTGGGGTGACGCGGAAATTGGTGCTGTTGGGAGCTTTTAACACCAATAAGTCCTTGAGGATGGGGTCTTGTTTTAAATCCTGACGGCGTAGGGGTTGGCCGAGTAATTTGCGCAAAAAGTGCAGTTGAACCCTGGGTTTTTCGAGGCGAGCATTCCCAGGGCTTAACCAATAGTCCCGGTCCGACAGTTCAGCCAAAACCCTAGGTGGTTCCTGAATTTCGGCGATCGCATAGATCCCGGCATCCGCTCCGGCCATCCAAACTAAAACCCCGTCCCCGGTTTGCATTTCTTTGGCGTAGCGCGTCACTAACCAGGGCATGGTATCCATCGCCTGAATTGCCTCTAGGAGACGATAATATTTAGGATTCCCTTGAAATAACCAATAAGCCATCGGCGTTGCTTCCGTCCTAACTGAACCAGAGGGTACTCCCCACAATTAATAATATCAAGACCAAGGTAAGAACGATAAAGCCATTATCCTGGGTATTCATGCGCCGGGTATCTTCAAAGACGATGGGCGAAGGTTCTGGGGCGGATTTACGGCTACGGCGAGAGGCGGCATAGCGGGGGGTCTGCTCCTCTGAGCGGGTTAAATCTGGGATTTCGGTCATCCATTCCCTGGGACGGGCTAACCGGGGAGCCTCCAAAATATACAGAATCTGTTTACTTTGTTTGCGGAGGTCGGGATGGGGATGGCGGGTTAATTTCCGGCAGAGGTTCCGGGCTTCGCTGATTTGTCCGGCCGCTTGATAGGCCATCACCAACCATAGTTGGGCTTCGCCACCGGGTTTGGAACCAAGGCTGATATATTGCAGAGCGTTTTGTAATTCCTCGATGCTTTGACGGTATTGGCCCCGGTCTAGGGCCTGTTGACCGGCTTGTAATTTCTGGTGAAAGAGAATTGGGGATTCGGTAGCCACGATGGCAACAAGAGAGAGTAAAAATTTTTTTGATTATAAACCTCTGAAAGCCCCCGGATTTTCCTAATCTGGACAGCCTAAACTGTCTCTGGTGGCTACCCCGGTCACCGGATTCACTCCACTGGCCCGATCGCACATTAACTTAATTTGGTAAGAATCAATAACCGCATCGGTAAAATCGGCCCCGGTAATGATCGCCTCATAAAACCGACTCCGGGTGGCGATCGCCGCCGTTAAAATGGCATTGGTTAAATCGGCAGAATCCAGGGTTACCCGGTCAAGGAGCGCGTAGGATAAATTCGCATTTTTTAAATTGGCCGATAATAAAATGGCTTCGGTTAAAATGCCGTAGGACAAATCCGCCTCCTCAAAATTGGCTGACCGCAAATCCGCCGCCGCAAAGACCCCCTTCACTAATTTCTGATGGGAAAAATCCTGACGGGCTAAATCCCCATAGGTATGGTTCACGGTACTTTCCTGGGCGAACCCCGGTAACGCTAAACCGCAGAGGAGGGCGATCGCCAAGAGGAGAATAACCATCCCTTTCCAGAGCATCTTAAGGAGTTGACCCATGGCTTTGACCGAATAACACTTTTGTTTAGTATAAAACTTTTTTCTTCGTGGTAATATCACCATAATTTTAGGAGAGATTGAATATGGTTTCTAAAGGGGCGATCGCGGTTATTTGCGGCACTCTCGCAAGTTGTGGGTTAATCTCGGCCTGTGGGCCAACCAATCCCACCGGTTCCAATCCCGATAATACGGCTCCCCAGGCGCAAACGAACAACACCACAAACCCCAGCAACACCGCCAACGCGATCCCCATTGGTATTGCTGTATCTCAAACTAGTAACGTCGCTCTATTGGGTCAGGAACAAGTCACCGGGGCCAAAATTGCCGAGCAGATCTTCAACCAACAGGGAGGCATCAATGGCACACCGATCAAACTCATTTTTCAAGATGTAGGCGGGGATGAACAGGGGGCGATCAATGCTTTTAATACCCTAATGAATCAAAGTAAAGTGGTCGGGATTGTGGGGCCGAGTTTATCCCAACAGGCTTTTGCGGCTGATCCCATTGCCGAACGAAATAAAGTACCGGTGCTTGGCCCCTCAAATACCGCTAAGGGCATTCCTGAAATTGGGGAATATATCAGCCGGGTTTCGGCTCCGGTGGCCGTTGTCGCGCCCTTTGCCATTAATGAAGCCTTAAAACTGAATCCCCAGATTAAAAAAGTCGCCGTTTTCTATGCCCAAAATGATGCCTATAGCAAATCAGAAACGGAAATTTTTCAGCAAACCGTGAAGGATAAAAAATTGGATTTGGTCACGGTACAAAAATTCCAAACCACCGATACCGATTTTCAATCCCAGGCGACCAATGCCATTAATTTAAAACCGGATCTGATTATTATTTCCGGTTTAGCGGCGGATGGTGGGAACTTAATTAAACAACTGCGGGAATTGGGCTATAAAGGCTTAATTATCGGAGGAAATGGCTTAAATACTTCTAATATTTTTCCCGTTTGCCAAAAACAATGTGACGGGGTAATTATTGCCCAATCCTATAGTCCCGAATTAAAAACCCCGGTGAATCAGACCTTTCGGGAGGCTTACCAAGCCCAAAATAAAAAAGAACCGCCCCAATTTGCGGCCCAGGCTTATACGGGAGTTCAGGTTTTTGTAGATTCCCTCAAAACCCTCGATAAAACCCAAAAAGTGGCTACTATTCCGTTACCGGAACTACGCACTCAACTAAATCAACAACTATTAAAAGGAACCTATGATACGCCTCTCGGAAAAATTTCCTTTACCCCGGAAGGTGAAGTGAAACAGGAACAATTTTATGTCGCTCAGATCAACATGAATCCCGATGGCAAAGACGGCAAATTTGTCTTTTTAAAATCTGAGTAAGCCAAGAGGGACAGGAAACCGCTAATCTAGTAAAGCGTAGTTATCGAAGGACATCAGCGATCGTGGCGTTTAAAGTTGGTCTATTGGGTTTAGGAACCGTTGGCGGCGGCGTAGTGAGTATTTTGCAAGACCCTGCCGGGCGTAGTCCGCTCCTCCGAGAAATTGAGATTCATCGTGTGGGAGTGCGATCGCTGGATAAACCCAGGGCTGTCACCCTATCCTCGGAAAAATTAACCACCGACCTAGATAGCATTGTCACCGATCCGGAAATTGTCATCGTCGTGGAATTATTGGGGGGACTAGAACCGGCGCGATCGCTGATATTGAAAGCCATCGCCCACAAAAAACATATTGTGACTGCCAATAAAGCCGTCATTGCTCGTTATGGGGATGAAATCTATTCAGCGGCCAATCAAGCAGGGGTTTATGTACTCCTAGAAGCAACCGTTGGCGGGGGCATCCCGATCATTAAACCCTTGAAACAATCCCTGGGAGCCAATCGTGTCCAAAGTATTATCGGCATTGTCAATGGCACAACGAACTACATTTTGACCCAGATGACCCAGGCCGGGGCCGACTTTGCCGAAGTGCTAGCGGAAGCCCAAAAATTAGGCTATGCCGAAGCCGATCCCACTGCCGATGTGGATGGTTTAGATGCCGCCGATAAGATTGCGATTTTGGCTTCCCTGGGGTTTGGGGGACGGGTCAAGCGGGAAGATGTCTATTGTGAAGGCATTCGTCAGGTGAGTGCTATTGATATTGCCTACGCCGATAAATTGGGCTTTGTCATTAAATTATTGGCGATCTGCGAAGCAGCGGCGGAGCCTCACGCCGAAGGACTACAGGGCGAAGAATCCGATACCTTGCAACTGCGAGTCCATCCCACCTTACTGCCGAAGGATCATCCCCTCGCTAATATTAACGGAGTCTATAACGGTATTTTAGTGACCGGCGATCCCCTGGGTTCCGTGATGTTTTACGGTCGAGGAGCGGGAGCAGGGCCAACGGCCAGTGCGGTCATTTCCGACATGATTAATATTGTGGGGATTCTATGCAGTAGTGATGAAAATCCGGCTTTAGATCCGCTCTTAAGCTGTACCCATCAACACTATTGTCAAGTGACCCCCATTGATAACCTGGAAACCCGTTTCTATGCCCGTTTTCTCTGCTATGACGTGCCGGGGGTGATCGGTCATCTCGGAACCAGTTTCGGGGATCAGGGGGTTAGTCTGGAATCTGTTGTGCAGATTGGGTTTCAGGATGGGGCCGCTGAAATTGTGGTGGTGACTCATCAGGTACGGGAAGGGAATTTCCGTCAAGCCTTAACCGAAATTCAACACCTTTCTTCGACCAAGGCGATCGCCAGTGTCCTACGGGTTTTATAGTTTTTTTGCCCTTGATTTTGAGTACTATGTACATATAAGTTTTGAATCCCCCCTAGCCCCCCTTTGAAAGAGGGGAAAACAGACAAATTAGCGGTGGTCAGTCCCCCTTACCAAGGGGGATTTAGGGGGATAAACCCAAAAACCTGTCTTGTCTCAAGATGTGTGTACACAGTAGTAATTTTGGGGGAGAAATGGGTGACGCACGGTTGGCCCCCCGGCCCCCAACTTTGGGGGAGAAATGCGTTGAGCCAAAAAAAGAAGTCAAACCCAGGGCCTAACTTCTTTCTCGCAAACTCTAACAGACATTAAAGGGAAAATGACAAAGGGAAAATTACAGTGAAACCTCGCTAAACTCGCGGGTCATGTGGTCAAAGGGAGAGTCAATGAAAGCCGTGTTACTCAAACCGGCATTGAGGGCCATTTCCTGCACCATTTCTTTCATAATTTGAATACCGCGCACCGTCGGGCCAATGGGAACCCCTAGGGAATTATAGGTTTCGCGTAATCCCTGTAATACCCGTTCATCGAGGACATCATTATCTCCGGCAATCAGGGCGTAGCTGGCATAGCGGAGATAGTAATCCATGTCCCGCAAACAGGCCGAAAAACGCCGGGTTGTATAGGCATTGCCCCCCGCCCGGATTAACTCAGGAACTTCCTCAAAGAGTTGGGCCGCCGCTTGTTTGACGATGGTGGCAGAATTGCCATTAATCAGGTTAGCCGCCGCGATACGAGCAGAGCCTGACTCGAAATAGGCCTTAAGTTGATCAATGGCATTGCGGTCTAGGTAACGACCGGTGACATCGTAGGTTCTAATTAAGGTAGTAACCGCGTCTCTCATTAAAAAGTTCTCCCAACAGCATTTATGGTAATGGCTTGAGCCAAGCCGATTTTTTGGTTATTTCTTTGACATACCTCCCTTCCCTAAAGGGAAAGGATTCCTTGACGCTTCACAGCAATGTGCCACCGAAGTAGTCTTACCATCGCTCCACGTCCGTTTAGAGTCTCCCAATGCCCTATGGCGACTTATTGTTTTTGACAGAATGTATTTAGCAAACTTGGTTGTCGTCTGCTAAATATATTTTAACCCAAAGCCGTCTAAAGGACGGGATTGTAAACCCAAGTTTTTCGATAATCATTATTTTCCCGTGAACACAAGTCAAGTCATTGGCCAAGGAAAAATACAAATTGATACACAGTCCTAGACGGTCAGGGCCTAGTCGATCGCCCCGGTTTCTCTCCTCTCGTTCATTGCCGGCTTTTGGTCAATCTTCACCCCCCAACCCAAGGACGGGACGAATCAAGGGTAAGAGCGGGTTAACCTAGCTTAGGGAATGGCTAAGGTGGCCACCACTTTGACGTTAAATTCTTCTTCAAAGACCACTTTTTTATAGTCTAAATTCCAAAGTTCTAGGGTGCAATCGTCCTCTGCTTGAACGGGGAATAAATGGAGATGTAATTGACGATATTCTGGATCATATTTACATTCAAAATTTTTGATCGCCCCAATTTGTCGCCGATCCATAGCCACGGCCAAGCGTAAAATGGCACTGAGCTGACGGATTAAGAGACGATGCTCCTCCGCTAATTTGATGTAATCTAAATGCCGTCTTTTCGGCTTATTGCGACGATGGTAGCGGGCCAGATTGGCAATTAACTCTAACTCAATTTCTGTAAAACCTAATAACTCCCCATGGCGAATCAAATAATAGGAATGTTTATGGTGGGAAGAATGACTGATATAGATGCCACAATTATGTAAAATCGCCGCGGCCCAGAGCCATTCCCGTTCGCGATCGCCCCAGAAATGTAAGATTCCTTGAAGTTGATCAAAGAAAGCCAGAGCAAATTGAGCGACCCGTTCCCCGTAAAGCAAATCTACCTGATATTTATGGGCAATTTTCATCACACTGCGCTGGCGAATTTCCCCTTGAAACCGTAGGCGATTTTCAATGAGGCCATGGGTCAACATCCAATCCACAATCACCCCTTCCCGCAAGGCCCGTTCACAGATCACCAGACAGTCCAGGTTGAGCATGGTCATCGCTTCCAAAAGAATGACGGCTCCCGCCAAAATGATTTCTGCCCGTTTATCCGACAGTCCTGGAATGGCTAACCGTTGGTCATAGGTCAGGGTGGCAAAACGTTTAACCCAGTCTCGAATCTCCCTGCGTTGAAGTTCGTAACCTTGCAGAGGATTGGGAATTTCTTTTTGTTGTTGCAGAGCCGTCACCATGGCCAGGGTTTCAATGGTTCCCGATGTGCCGACCAGACGCACCCTTTCCCCCGGTTGAATCCAATGGCGTAGTTCATCAATGGGACGCTCTAACATTCCTCGGACGTAGGCCCGCAAACTGGCCAACTCGGTGGGACTAATGGGATCACTCTGGACAAAATCGCGGGTTAGGCGCACGGCTCCAATTTTCGTGCTACTGAGAAAGCGGGGTTCCTGGCGATCGGCCAAAATTAACTCCGTTGAACCGCCGCCAATGTCAATAATCAGGTGGGGCTGATGGTTAAAGTCCATGCCCGACAGTACCCCCAGGTAAATCCGGCGGGCCTCTTCCTGACCGGAAATCAGATCCACTTTCAGACCGACTTCCTGTTCAATGCGCTCTAAAAATTCGGCTCCGTTGCTGGCTTCCCTGGTGGCACTGGTGGCCACGGCAATGAGGTAATCTACATTGCTACTTTGGGCCAAATCTCGACACCGTTTTAAGGCGGCGATCGCCCTGGCCATGGCCGGGGCAGAAAGATTACCCGTTTTCGGATCGCGTTCTCCTAGACGGACAGTATCCTTTTCCCTCGCCGTAATAGTGAAGGTGGCCAACACCGGATCAATTTTGACAATGACCATGTGTACCGAATTGGTTCCAATGTCAATGGCGGCCAACCGGCAAGGGGTGATGGGCGGTGGGGATAGCGTTTGTACCGGGAAGGAAGCGGTTAAGGGCGTAGCGGAAAGAGACTCGACCATAGCAATCTGTAAAAGTCACCTGTTAAGAGTGTCCCCTACTTTTAGCCTAAATCTTCCCTCTAGGGGAAAATCTTGCGGGTTGCAGGAGGGGCCTGCCGTCTTTTAGATTGCCGAGTCATTTTTGTGCAAACTTTGTAACAAGGGGCTTAAGCTCCTTGCCTGTAGGCAGTTTAGAGGATTAATGACTGAACCAATGCTCTGTTCCAAAACCGACGGCTCGTTCAGGATGATTCCAGCGACTCGCCATCCGTAACACCTGTTGCCGGGCGATCGCCGTTTCCAACACCGAGGAAAACACCGCATCAATGGGATGAGTCCTTAACCAATCTTCTAAGCGTTGGGGATAGCCCATAATGGCCGCTTTTAACACATAAATGCCCCGCCAACCCTGCCGATAACAAGCCTGTAATTGCCGCCAACTGGACACCGATTCATCCAGGGCGATCGCCGTAGGGAATTGTGGGGAAAGGGTCAACATTTCAGCGAATTGATGGGGGGGTAAAGGCTGTTCCAAAAACTCCACCTGGGGAAAATCCCCTAGGAACGTTAACCAGTCCCTCGCCTGAGCTAAAGTTAAGCCGCCATTGGCATCTAAACGCAACCGGCCCGCCGGGGAGAATTGTTGTAATACCGCCTGAATTTTCTCCCTTTCAACGGCAAAAGCTTGTAAACCAATTTTCATTTTAAAGGTTTGATACCCGTCCCCCAGGAGGATCATTAATCTTTCTTCGACTTCATCATCAGAGGGTAATAAATAACAAAATTGAGCCGGAGAAAAAGACGGTGGCGGTGAGGGAGAAAAAAGGTCTTGATACGCAGAGGCAAAAGCAAATTGACAACAGGGTAAAGCCTCCGGGATTTCCCCTAAAATAGGAGCCAGATCGATTGATCTTGACGGCAAACGTTGGCAAAATTTAAGGGCTTCTGTCAAGGTTTCCGTACCAAACCAGGGTAATGGAGCAATTTCCCCCCGCCCACATTTTCCCGACTCGTCGCTCAACTGTATAACAATCCCCTCACGGAATTGCCAGGAGCCATGGTGCGTTAACAAGGGTTTTGCCAAAGGATACTGATAAATCGCAAAGCAAAAATCAAGAGAATTCTCGGAAGGCGGGTAAAATTTATACATAAACTAGCAAGTTTCCCGATATAATACGGTCAAATTTTAAAATTCGCTTTAGTACTAGATTAATCTCGCGTTGCGATGAAGTATCCTGCTGTTCGGTGTAAGGCCCTATGAACACTGCTCGTTGTTCTTCTGTAGATTCCTCCAACTTTCTCTCCCAGGAGCCAATGGTTCCCCTGGCGTTGTTACGTCATTTGGCAGAAACCCAAGTAACTGGGACGTTAACGGTACAAAACCCCCTTGATGAGTTTGTGCATTGGCAGGTTTATTGGGGCAATGGGCGGATTCATTTTGCGAGTAGTGCCAAGGGCAAGGTGGAACGATTGCAGTATTTAATGGGGCAACAACTTCGACAACTCAATATTAGCTTGCCGGTGGATCTAGAGGATGATTATGATTTTCTGTGGCAACTCTGGAAAGATGATTTTTTTTCGTCCCAACAAACCCACTCTATTTTCAATCAAGTGACCCAGGAAGCCCTGGTGCAGATTCTTTCTTTGTCGAAAAGTCTTTGGTATTTTGATTCGAGCGATCGCCTAGAAAAATTATTTATTAATTTAGAATTAGAACACATTCTGACCCCCCTCCAGCATAAAATTCGCTACTGGTCAAAGCTCCGCCCGGAAATTACTTCTCCTTTCCAGCGTCCCCTGGTGGAAGATTGGTCAAAACTTCAACCTTTGTTACAGGAAACGACCTTAGCCGAAGCCAGAATTTTTCCCATCTTTGCCGAGGGATTACGCAATTTTAACTGTCTTTATGAGTTAGCCAGTCGGATTGAGTATAGCACGTTGCAATTAGGGATTTTATTATCCCCGTTACTGAAACAGGGGGCGATTAAAATGCTTCCCTATCAGGAGGTTAAACAGGATCATCGTCCCTTGGCGATCGCGGTGGAGCAACGAAGCGACCTGCAAAGCATGATGAAGGTAGTCCTAGAAGATATGGGCTTTCGCGTGCTGATTATTGATAAACCGCTTCAGGCCCTGGCGGTCATTGTGGCCCAAAATCCGAAAGTGGTGTTATTACAAACCGATTTGCCGGAGATGAATGGTTTTCAACTCTGTTCCCTCTGTCGTAAATCCAGTTTGTCCCCCTCCGTTCCTATTATTTTAATTAGCTCCGAAGAAGTTTTAACCGAGAAAATTCGTGCTAAATTATCGGGAGCTTCTCGTTACATCGGGCAACCCTTTTTACCCCAGGAATTAATTTCCGTAGTCGAAAAATCCTTAAATTCGGCGATCGCCTAGGTTAATTTCTGAGCATTGACTCCAGAAGAAGCGATAACAAACTCCAACATTCCGGATAGAAATCGGCAAGAAAGACCTCGCGATGAAGATTGCTCTGTTTGGGACAAGTGCTGACCCACCCACCATGGCACACCAAAGTATTTTGCAATGGTTAGCGACCCATTATGACCAGGTGCTAATCTGGGCGGCGGATAATCCCTTTAAAGCCCAACAAACGGATTTAACCCATCGGATGGCCATGTTAAAACGTCTGATGGCGGCCATGCCCTACGATAATTTACAGGTTTCTCCCGACCTCAGCGATCGCCGGAGTTTAATCAGTTTAGAGCGGGCCAAGACCATCTGGGGCAACCAAGCCTGCTATACCCTGGTGATCGGCTCGGATTTAGTTCGTCAAATTCCCCGGTGGTATCAAGTAGAAACCTTGTTACAATCAGTCACGTTATTAATTTTTCCGCGACCGGGCTACCCCCTCCATCCCCCCGATCTCCAAACCCTGAGTCAATTAGGGGGACGTTATGACATTGTTCAAGTAGAACTGCCGGCGATCGCCTCGACCCATTTTCGGGTACATCAAGATGCTTCAATTTTGCCCCCGGTTGTTCGAGACTATATTGAGCAAGAAAAATTGTATCTTTCCTAAAAATTGAATCATCGAGGGTTACTCACCGAATAATTTCTTTAATCATCATTCTTTAAGCCCACTCCCAATTCCCAATTCCCTACTCCCCATTCCTTCCTATGCAGGATGCTCCGACCCCGACCAAAACTAACTTAGCTGATTTTAAAGTAGGAGTAGATAATGTTATTTTTGCGGTAGATACCCAACAGAATCGTTTAATGGTCTTATTGGTCAAACGTCGTGATGATCCCTTCAAAGACTGTTGGAGTTTACCGGGAACTTTAGTGCGTTCAGGAGAAACCCTGGAGGCGGCGGCTCAACGCAACTTAGCAGAAAAATTACAGGTTAATCATCTCTATTTAGAACAGCTTTATACCTTTGGTGGCCCAAACCGAGATCCCAGGGAAGCCCTGGATTTCTACGGGGTACGTTATCTTTCGGTGAGCTATTTTGCCCTAGTGCGCTACGATCGTGCCGAATTATTAATCAAAAACCTTGCCCGGTTAGCTTGGCATTCTTATGCCGTCATTCCGGATTTAGCCTTTGACCATCCGCAAATTTTAGCCTACGGTTATCAACGTCTTCGCAGTAAATTAGAGTATAGTCCGATCGCCTTTAAGGTCTTACCGGAAAAATTCACCCTGAACGAACTTTACCAATTCTATGCAACGGTTTTTGGGGAAAACTTCACCGATTATTCTAACTTTCGGAATCGTCTGTTAAAGCTCAATTTTTTACGGGAAACCAAAGCTAAAGTGGTTCGTGGGGTGGGTCGTCCTGCTCGGTTATACTGCTTTGACGCGCCTTCCTTTGCTCCTTTAAAAGATAAACCTTTTGTGTTTATTTAGTTGGTTATTCCTTAAACCGGTAAAGGCGATCGCGGTGGGGAAGTTTTAGCACTAGAGCGAGAAACCGGCCATTGGCCCGTTAACTTGCCATATTTGTAATAGGCCGCACAGGCTCCCTCCGAAGAGACCATACAGGCTCCTAGGGGATTTTCCGGGGTACAAGCCGTACCAAACACTTTACATTCCCAGGGTTTTAACGTGCCTTGTAAAATCTCGCCACACTGACAGGCCCGGTGATCGGGAACGGTGAGATGAGGAATAGAAAATTTACGCTCGGCATCAAAGGCTTGGTACTCTTCCCGGATTTGCAGACCCGATCGCGGAATCTGGCCTAAGCCCCGCCATTCAAAGCTTTCCCGCTCGGTAAAGACCTGGGCGATCGCCTGTTGGGCTACAAGATTACCCTGGGGTTGTACCAGTCGAGTATATTGATTTTCCACCCCACAACGCCCCTCCGTCCATTGTTTTAACAACATCCACAGAGCTTGCAAAATATCCAACGGCTCAAAGCCCGCCACCACTAACGGTTTATGGTATTGCTCGGCGATCGGCTGATAGGGTTCTGTGCCAATGATCATACTGACGTGACCGGGGCCAATAAAACCATCCAGTTGCAGATCGGGATGATTTAATAACGCTTCTAGGGCCGGCATTACCAAAACATGATTACAAAACAGACTAAAATTTTGCACCCCTTCCCGTTGAGCCTGCAACACAGTGAGGGCCGTACTCGGAGCCGTTGTTTCAAAACCGATCGCCAGAAAAACCACCTCTTGGTCAGGATGGGCCTTGGCTAAAGTCAACGCATCCAAAGGCGAATAAACCAAGCGAATATCGGCCCCCGCCGCCCTAGCCTGTAACAAACTTTGTTTTGACCCCGGCACCCGCAGGACATCCCCAAAGGTGGTCAAGATCACTCCTGGCAACTGACTCAGGGCGATCGCCTCATCAATTCGTCCCCTGGGCATAATGCACACCGGACAACCCGGCCCGTGAACCAGTTCAATTCCTGCCGGTAACAAACTTTCTAACCCCGCTTTAAAAATGGCATGGGTATGGCCGCCACAGACTTCCATAATTTTCAGCGGCCGCTCTAACCCTAATTGACGGGTTAAATGCTCAATCTGACCCAGGAGAGCCTGGGCTTTCCCTGGATCGCGAAACTCATGCAGGTATTTCATCGGGAACAAGCTCTGCCGCTAAGGTTAACTGGTCTAATAACTGTAAGGTTTCCGCCGCTTCCGTCGCATCTAAACGGTTTAGGGCAAATCCCACATGGACTAACACCCAATCTCCTAAACACTTAGCCGGTGGATGCTGGTCATCCACAATACAGGCGATATTGACCACCCGTTCTACTCCCGCAATATTGACCGTTGCGAGACAGCCCTCAGTATCAACAATCTCTGTAATTTGACCTGGAATACCTAAACACATAGGAAGGGAATCCCTAACTTTTTTTTGATTCTAGCGGCATTTTCCTGGAGCGGCCTAAGTGGGCGTGGAATCCATGGCCGAGTTATCCTTCACCTCACCGGGGTCAACGGGGAGCGACTCAGACTCTACTAATGTCGCCGTTTCATTCCCTCCCAGGTAGGGTTCAAATTCTTCGAGGTCTTCTTCGTAAGTTTCTAAGGTTTTTGCCATGGTAGAAACGGGCATTTCTTCCTTGGCCGGTGCGTCGGGGACAGAGGAAGGCTCCGGGGTCGTAGTTAAGTCCGAGGGATTGTCCTCTTCTAGAGGATCATCTTCTAACAGATCATCAAGATCTTCTAAATCATCCTCCGGGTGGGGAGGAGTAGGGTCTGACTCAGGGGCCGGGGTTGCGGATACGGTTTCACGACTCGTTTCTGGTTCGGTTGCTGATTCAGTAACCGGTTCCGTCAGTTCTAGGGTTTCTGAGGCGATCGCGACTTCTGCCCCACTGTCTTCCCAATCCTCTTCGGTATCAGTATCGGCTAACACCGTTGTCAGGGTTGGAGGCGGGGACGCAGGTTTAGATTTTTTCTTAAATAATCCGCTCAAAAAACCAGATTTTGGGGCTTTAGGAGCCGGAGGGGTTGCCGATTTAGCCGGGGCAGGGGATGTTTTTTTTGGGGCTTCCCCTTGGGGAGGAACGGAAGAGGGCGTTTCTGTCGGAGTGACAGGAAGTATTTCTTCGACTTCTTCAACTGCCTCGATTTTTTCTACCACTTCTAAGGTTTCTACCACTTGAGGCGTTACCGGGGACTCCGGCTCAGGGGTCGGGTTAACGGTTGCAGGAGCGGGACTTGGGGACGGTACCGGGGCTTGGGGTGGGACTTTTTTGCGTCTTTTTCCCCCAGCGAACCAATCCAGCAGAGAGAATTGGGATACTTCCCCCCGGTTCTCCGGATCGGCGATCGCGGCCCGTAATTTCAACGTTTGCCAGGAAAAAGATAGGATTAAAACAACGGCGGCTCCCTGACCGAGTAGCACTCCTCCCGTCATGCGCGTGGCACAAATCCAGAGAACGAGGGCATAGAAGAATCCGATCCCACTCCAAAGAAAATCATCTTTCCGGTGTAGTTTCGGAGCAAAAAAGGCCGAGAAGAAAAAGACTAGACTTGCGAGGCCAATGGCGATCGCCAGGATGAAAGCCAACATGAAAGGAAACTCCGTCAATGATCCTTTTTCCATTTTGCGGGATCTTGACCATTTTGCCTTTATTGTTAAATTTTAATGATCAGTTTTGGGTTATCTGACCCTTTCTCGCGGTTTATGAATACAACAACCACAGCATGGCTCTGGAGTGCGGGTTTGATCCTCGTTGCCTATTTGTTCGGCTCTATCCCAACGGGCTATTGGGCGGGTAAATTGCTCAAGGGCATTGATATTCGTCAGGAAGGTTCGGGTTCAACGGGAGCCACCAATGTTTTGCGGACTCTGGGCAAGGTGCCGGCGATCGCGGTGTTAAGCATTGATATTTTGAAAGGCATGGGAGCCGTCGGATTAGTGAGTGTCTGGTATCAATGGGGCCTACCCGATAGCATCCCGGAAGCCTGGCAAGCCGCATTAATTACCCTCACGGCGATCGCGGCGATTGTGGGTCACAGTAAATCTATTTGGTTGAATTTTACCGGGGGAAAATCCGTCGCCACCAGTTTAGGGGTTTTATGCGTGATGAATCCCTGGGTGGCCCTGGGAACCCTCAGCAGTTTTTTGGTCACCATTGCCTTGACCCGCATTGTCTCGATTAGCTCCATCGTCGGGGCGATCGCGGTGTCGGTTTTAATGATCATTTTTCAACAACCCTTCCCCTATGTGCTTTTTGGGATTGTGGGGGGAATTTATGTGATTGTGCGCCATAAAACGAACATTACTCGATTACTGGCGGGAACGGAACCGAAACTGGGTCAAAAACTGGAAAATGCAGGAGCCTCGACGGATTAAGGGAGATTTAAGCAAACCTGGGGAAATTTCGATACAGTCTAAACACAGAGTCTCCATCAAGCATCAAAACAAAAAATTCTATGCGTTTAACGTGGTTGGATAGCAATTCTTGGCTGATTGAAATTCAGGAACAAACCCTTCTCCTTGACCCCTGGTTAGTTGGCTCTTTGGTCTTTGGTAATGCTCCCTGGCTCTTTAAGGGCGACAAAAACCGCGTTTATCCTGTGCCTGCTAACCTTTCCCTGATTTTGTTATCCCAGGGGTTAGAGGATCATACCCATCCCCCCACCCTGAAAACCCTGAATCCCGACTGCCCCGTTCTCGGATCTCCCAAGGCCGCCCAGGTGGTCACCTCCCTGGGTTTTTCGACGGTCACGGCGATCGCCCCTGGGGAAAGTTTTATTTTAAATGAACAGGTGAAAATCCAAGCCTTTGCCGGGTCTCCCATTGGCCCAACCACCATCGAAAACGCCTACCTCTTAACGGATTTGGTGACCGGTTATCGGCTGTACTACGAACCCCATGGCTTCCATTCCCCTGACCTCAAGGCGATCGGCACTGTGGATGCGGTTTTAACGCCGGTGGTGGGAGCCAGTTTATTGCACCTCATTCCCGTCCTTCAGGGACAAAAAAACAGTGTGGAACTGTGCCAATGGCTTAAACCCCAGGTCATTATCCCCACCTCCGCCACCGCCGACATTCAGTATGGGGGCCTAATCGGTAAAATCTTCCGCGAAGAAGGAACGATCGCCGAATTTCGGGAGCTATTAACCCAGGCACAACTGGCCACCGAAGTGCTTCAACCATCCCCCGGCCAAGCTTTTAACCTACCCGGCTAAAGGGAGCAATACCAGGGAAGAAAGAAACCGGTTAACTATGATTCCCATTTTCTGCGATCTCGTCCCCACCGGGGGCCGCCGGACCGGATTCATGGTTTTCCAGGGGAGACTTCAGGGATTTTAAGAGAGACATCCGGCTAGGAATGGGCGTGCGAGGGACGGGTTGCAAGTTTTGTAAAACCTCGGCTAGGGGAATCCGTTCGGCTTTCGTTTCTTTTAATTTATGCCAGACAGACCGCGACATTAATAAAGTATGTTCAACGCGCTCGGCTCCCAGTTGTTGCAGGTATTCTTCCCGTTCGTGTTGATAATCCGCAGACATTAACTCTAAATATTGGTCAGGGAAATCCTTCACTAGCGCGGCCATCTGAAACAGTAATTTCGGATAGAGCCAGGTATAGGCCGGATGCACTGTTAATTCGGCCTGGTGGGGACGCTGGGGATTTAACGACAGGGTGAGTTTAAAATAGGCGATCGCCGCTTTGCGTTGGGGTTCAAACACATAGCCCTGAAAGACTCGTTGTTGACTACACCAATTTTGCAACTTATGGATCAGGGTTTTGACCACACCCGTTTGGAAATCTGAGAAATGGCGATCAAAGACCTGACGCATTAAAGGCGGCATCGAAACACAATCTAGCTGATAAAGCAACTGAGCATCGGCATTACTCACCGGTAGCAAATTGGGTAAATCCGGATCATTCGCCGCTAACTCCTGCAATAAATCGGGAGATAAAGCCCAATAGGTCATCTGGGCCAGGGGTTGAAAGCCATTTTGCCGATAGAGAGCCAAAATATTTTTCGCTTCAATATTCACCTCCAGCAACCAAGTCCGGGCTTCCCAGACCGCCTGGAAACAATGCCGCAAAAGCTGAGAGCCAATGCCCTTGGGATCGGTCACCAAATCCGGTTGGATTGCGGAATTTTCCACCAAGACCCGTTCCACCCGCCAGGTCGTCCGACTCTGATTAAAGGGCATAATTTGGACAAACCCCCGCAACTCCGACCCTAATTCCGCCACAAAACCCGCAAAAAAATATTGAAACGGATTCGGAAAATAACTGAGACACTTCAACAGCCCGAACCAGGCTCTCATTTGTTCCACCTGGACGGCTAATCGCTCATCCTGAAGATCCGAAGCCAGGGCGGCTAAACGCGCAACGCTATCTAAGTCTCGGTGCTGAAGCGGTCGCAATACCAAAGCAGAGACAGGGGAGGAATGGTTCATGGCCTTGAAGGAAGTCCTAATGCCCCCATCTTAACGGTTTTTCGAGGACTGAAGAGATTTTTTGGGGAATTGCCTGAGAAAGCAGATCTTTTTCGTAAAGATTTGTAAACTAAAGGACGTGGCTTATTGTATCTTTATGTAAATCGTGAACAGATAATGGATAAATCAATGCGTATTGAACGTCTGCTCCTATTGGCTCATATAGCGGCCATGGGCTTTGGGTTAGCGGGGCTGTTGTTGGTGTTACCTCACCCGGAATTTATTGCCAATTTGCCCGATGTGGGTCAAGTGGCTTTTCGCTGGTCTATGGCGGGGGGCGGCGTTGTCTATATGCTACTGGGCATGGCGACGGTGGCGGTTTATGCCTATCGAAATCTCGGTGCTTGGCATAGTTTGACCTTTATGGTCTCGGCGATCGCCCTGTCGTTAAGTGCTGAATTGTTGGGAACCAGTACGGGTTTTCCTTTTGGTGACTATCGTTATCTATCGGGTCTGGGTTATAAAATTGCCGGTTTAGTTCCCTTTACCATTCCCCTTTCCTGGTTTTATTTAGGCTTTAGTGCCTACATTATTGTGCGGCTGGGGGTGCAGAAGTGGGGCTGGGCGACCTGGCAGCAGGAAATGGTGTCAATTCTGGTGGGTTCTTTACTGTTAATGTCCTGGGATTTTGTTTTAGATCCCGCCATGAGTCAAACGACGATGCCCTTTTGGCTGTGGGGACAACCGGGAGCTTTCTTTGGGATGCCCTATCAAAATTTTGCTGGTTGGTTCGGGACGGGTTGTGTTTTTATGACCGTTGCCACCCTGTTATGGCGGGCGAAACCGTTACAACTCCCCGAAGGACAACCGGGTTTACCGTTGGCGATGTATCTCAGTAATTTTACCTTTGCCGCGATTATGAGTATTGGGGCCGAGATTTATCCGCCCATTTTCCTGGGGTTATTATTAGGGGTCGCTCCTGCGCTCTTTTTCTATCGTCTGAGTCGTCCGGAATCCCGGTCTGAGGCGGTGGATCGGTTAAAGGCGGTCATTGCGAGGGACAAAACGGATTTAGCGGCGGTTAAATAATCATCCCTTATTACAACATAAAGAAGAAGAGGCTGATTTAAAATCATTGGCCTCTTTTTTTGCAACGCATTTAGTATTGTCATAGAACCTATATTCCGTACCAATTAGGACTGGCTGAATGAATGTAGAATTTTTACTGGGTAAAGGTTTCCGCAATTTTGAAAACATTAAATTCTCTACAGTCCCAATAATCCTAAAATTAAGGGTAAAACTTTCTGGCAAGCTTTAAATAATTTACTAGCTGGTTCTAAACCTTGGGCGATCGTTTCCAGTAGATTGACGGCTTTTTTCGCTTTCGTCTGTAAAGCAGAATCATCAGGATTTTGACTCGCTTGGGCGATCTTTTTCACCTGATTAGCGGCTTCAGCTTTTTCTTCATCATCAAGAGTGGCTTCAATTTGAATCGCTTCTGTCAATTCTTGTAGTAGAGTTTTAAGTTCTTGATTTTGGGGGGAATTATCGGCTGGAATTTGATTAATGGTATGGTTTACATCGCCAATAATATCTCGAAGATTGACAACAGATTGGTTAGCGTTGATATTAAGATTACCGCCAACATTGATTTTTTGACTTTTATCAGTGGATTCATTCATAAGTTTATTAAGTAAATTTTCTTGTTGATTGAGGATGGTCTTGGTAAACATTAACAGACTTTCATCCTGACTAATTTTTGTGGTCAGAATCCGATTTTGTTCCCTTAAAAATTCTATCTCCTCTTGTAAAGATTGTATGCTTTTTTGTAAGGTTTCAATTTGGCGATTTGAATCCTCTACTGTTAGGGTTCGATTGTCCAAGATCAAAAGCAGTAGTAGGTTTACAAGCCTTTGGTTTTCTTCGTTGTTGTCCATTAACTGAGAGCATTATTGATCGCTCAGGCTATCTCGTGTTCGGGAACGTATTCTGAGTATTTTTTTAGGAAATTTACATAGTCTTTTGCTGTTCCGACGATTTCACCGATACTGGGACGTTGGGAAAGTTGAGTAACCATTTCTCGTAAATAAA
>JAYKIP010000431.1:0-4608 GCA_035286205.1 Merismopediaceae cyanobacterium | reverse complement strand
GCCGCCGCCATCCCCCAGGCGATCGCATAATTACAGGGTGTTCCCAACGCTTGAATCATCGGTTGAACTGCCTGGTAAAGCTGACCAACTAAGCGACTCAGGGATTGCCCCATTTGCCAACTTTGCTGACGTAATTCCGCACTATCCCAATTGGCCGAAAGATAGGCATTCCATTGCTTTAAAGTGGCAAGATCCTGGGTTTGGGCGGCCCGATAGGCCCTCAATAAAATAGCTAATTCGACTCGGATAGACCCTTGGCTTAATTCGGTTGCTAACCATCGCTCTAGGGTTGGGGCATCGTGAATGATTCCCTGATGGATAAGCCATTCTAAGCCTTCGGAATAACTATAGGCTCCCACCGGTAACGCCGGGCTAACCAGTTGTAATAAACTTAAAAAATCCTGGAGCATTTCAGTTCACTATGACAACGATACGCATTGGTAACGGTTACGATATTCATCGTTTAGTGGAGGGGCGATCGCTGATTTTAGGGGGAGTGACCATTCCCCATCATCTCGGACTGCTGGGCCACAGTGACGCAGATGTGTTAACCCATGCCATCATGGACGCACTCTTAGGAGCCTTGAGTTTAGGTGATATTGGCCATTATTTTCCCCCCACCGATCCCCAATGGGCCGGAGCCGATAGTTTAGTCCTCCTCAAACAGGTTTATGGTCTGGTCACCGATCAAGGGTGGGCGATCGGCAATTTAGATAACGTGATTGTGGCCGAACAACCGAAACTCAAACCGCACCTAGAAACCATGAAAAAGACCTTAGCCCAGGTCTTAAACCTCGACCCCGATCAAATTGGCATTAAGGCCACCACCAACGAAAAACTCGGCCCCGTTGGCCGGGAAGAAGGCATTGCCGCCTATAGCGTGGCCCTATTAGTCAAGACTTAACCCTAGGACTGGGAAGCCCTGGGAGCCGTCGGCAGGACACAGCAATTCACCTCATCCAAACACACCTTGCCCCATTGCAAAGCCCAGCGTACTAACTCCACCCGATTATCCGTGCGAGTCTTACAGAGAATATTGCTGATATGGTTATCCACCGTCCGCTTGCTAATCTCCAACTTCTCAGAAATCTCCTGATTGGTCAGTCCTGTCGCCACTAATTCCAAAATTTCAAGTTCCCGATCCGATAACGAAGTAGGGGTTGGGGATTTTTCGGTGGCCATAAATGCGACTTCCTCTTGGTATTTTTACTTACTTCTCTATTGTAGAAGAGAGCAGACGGAGTAGCACGCTTTGGGACTCAATTCAGCATCGGGGGGCGGCCCTGGATTTAGGGAGAGTGTAATGGAAAACACAGAGAAAAGGTCGTTCCCTGATTCACCTCACTGACACAATCAATAGTTCCCCCTTGCAATTCCACGTAGCGTTTCACAATACTCAGGCCCAGCCCGGTTCCTGGAATATCCCCCACATTGCTGGCTCGATGGAAAGACTCAAATAAGTGGTTCTGGTCTTCGGGCGGAATGCCAATGCCCTGGTCAATGACCTGGAGGGTTAAATGGGTCGTATCGGCACGAATGCTTAATTGAACCGGTGTGCCTTGGGGAGAATATTTTGCGGCATTACTGAGCAAATTACTGAGGACGTGTTGCAATAACCGCTCATCCCCATAAATGGGATCGGGAACATTCTCCCCTATCTGAATCTGTAACGAATGGTGTTCGCCAATGCCAAGGGTAAATTCCTCCGCAAGACCCTGACAAAATTCCCCTAGGGCGATCGGCGCGACTGTCACCTGTAACCGTCCTGATTCGGCCCGACTGATACAGAGAACATCATCAATCAGGTCTTTTAGACGACTGCCGGCCCGTTGAATATTTTGAATGTAGTGCAGTTGCTTTTCGGGGGCGATGCGCTCATGGTAGCGTTCCAACAAGGCAGTAAAGCCCATAATTGAGGTCAAGGGCGTGCGAAATTCGTGGGAAACAATATCTACAAACTGACTCTTCATTTCATTGAGTTCTTTTTCCTTCGCTAAGGCTTTTTGGATTTCCTCCTCCCCACGTTTCCGTTCCGTGATGTCCGTGGCTACACCCAACACTTGATCCACAATACCATTGGTAGAGTGTAAGGGGATTTTATGGGTTTGAAAAATACGTTTTTCTCCATTCGCCAGGGTTAAGACATCTTCCGGAGAAAAGTATGGAATTTGATGTTGTAAAACCACCTGATCATTCTGATAATAATAAGCGGCTTCTTCTGGGTTAAACAGTAATTCAGCATCGTTTTTTCCTAAAATACCTTCGATACTGGTGCTAAATAGATCCGCAAGAGCTTGGTTAGCTAATGTATAATATCCCTGATTATTTTTAACAAAAATACAGTTGGGATTAACATCAATCACATTACGCAAAAAGAGTTGGTTTTGCTGTAGCGATTCCTGGGCTTGTTTGCGGGCCGAAACATCTTCCACCATGGCCACCACAAATTGAGGATGACCCTGAGCATTACGCACTAAAGAAGCGGTCAGAAAACCCCAGAGAATAGATTGATTCTGACGGATATACCGTTTTTCTCGTTGATACAAATCTCGTTGCCCGGTAATTAATTCCTGAAACGCTCTCCAGTCTTGATCGCGTTCTTCAGGATGGGTTAAATCCAAGGCGGTTAAACGACTTAACTCGGTTTCCGAATAGCCGAAGAGTTTTACAAAGGACGGATTAACCCGATAAAAATGACCCAGGGGATTCACTAAAGCAATGCCGATCGCCGCCGTTTCAAAAATAGCGCGAAATTGAGCTTCACTTTTCTGAATTTGCGCTTCCGAGCGTTTGCGTTCGGTAATATCTCGAATGGTTAACTGCACAATCGTTTTATCTTCGTACTGAATTAAACTACCGGTCATATCTACCGGCACCGATTGCCCTCCTTTTTTGATTAAAGCCGCATCTGACCATGACCCCCGACGAGTTTGGACAATTTTTTGCCAAAAGCTTTCCAGACCGCCCTGGTGTTCCATCGGAATGAAATATCCCTGGGGTAAATGCTGTAATTCCAGACGACTGTAGCCAGTTAAAATTTCTGCGGCTTGATTGACTTCTAAAACATGGCGATCAACATCCATCACAAAAATGGCATCACTAGCAGATTTCATCAAAGCCCGATATTTAGCTTCTTCTTCCTTAAGGGCTAAATCTACTTGTTCTCGCTCCATAATTTCTCTCAACAAGTGTTGATTGGAGGCTTCTAATTCTTGGGTTCTAATTTCGACCATTCTCCCTAATTCTTCATTAAGATTATGGAGCGCAAATTCCACCGTTTTTCGGGCTGTAATATCTAAAAAAGTGACAATAATTTGGATAATATTACCCGCTTCATCTAATTCCGGATAGGCGGTGACCCAAGCCCATAAAACCGTCTGTAAATCCTGACGATAGACCCCTATTTCATAATTATTTAAGGGTTTTTTCTCCCGCATGACCCAATTCACCGGAAAATCGGCTAAGGCCATGGGTGAACCATCTCCATGGTAAAAATGCCATTGGGGGTCTTCGGCTTCCTTGCCCTGGAGTTCTGCGTCAATAAACCCTAGAAACTGAGCGGCGGTGGGATTGGCATAAATAATACTGGTGTCCGGTGCATGAACCACCACACCACATTGAATGTTGGCCAATAAATGGCGATAGTGGGCTTCACTACGGCTCAGGGTATCCTGCATTCGCTGGCGTTCACTCACATCATGGAGGGTGACCAAAATATTTAAACTATCCTGCCACCAAATTTCTGTGGCCGACATTTCTACGGTTAAAAGCCCCCGTTGAGGATTTAAAATCGTGATTTCTGTGATGTTTTGAACCACCGGATAGCCAAAATGCTGGGTTAATAATTCCTGGGGCGATCGCCCTAATAACGCTTCCACCTGGGGATTCACAAAAATAATGGTGCCCTGGGCATCGAGAATTAAAACAGCATCATTAATATGGCAAATAATCGTGTGTAAATTTTCCTCACTTTTCTGAATTAATCGCTCTGCCTCTTTATAGTTCGTCACATCTCGACAGGAATAGAGTAAAGACCCCCCTTGAATATCAACCCGTTTAACATTAATCAGCAGATCGTGGGCCCGACCATAACGGTCTAAAATTCGTTGCTCAATATTCACCACTTGATCATGTAAGCTCAAACTTTCCGCATTGGTTAACCCGATTCCCAACAATTCACGAATATTCTTCATGTTCATGATGTCTTCCGGATGATAACCCCAAATATAATCAACATTGGGGCAAACAAAGGTAAAATTGCCATCATTATCCGTAATAAAGACCGTATCGGAAATTTGAGATAACACCGTCCGATAGAGTGTTTCCGATTTTTGTAGAGATTGGGTACGTTCTACCACTAACTCTTCTAGGTGAATCGTGGCTTGCTGAAGTTCCTGTTCGATCCGTTGACATTCCTGGTATTGATTTTGCAGTTGTTCATTAATATTCTGTAGGGTTAAATTTTGGGCAAATAGGGTTTCTTGTTGCTGAAAAAACTGAATAAAATTGGTAACTTTATTAAGCAATAATTTACTGTTAAAAGGCTTAATGATATAATCAATGGCCCCCAGTTGATAGCCGTGAAAAATCTCCTCTTCCGCATCGGCT
>JAYKIP010000430.1:0-7739 GCA_035286205.1 Merismopediaceae cyanobacterium | reverse complement strand
CCGACTATCGGGGAGGTTCAGCACACTGCGAATGGCTCCGGTTTTCGGATCATCAGCACCATAGACCAACAGACCCAGACGGGCATGGACGATCGCCCCGGCACACATGGGACAGGGTTCAAGGGTGACATAGAGATGACAGTTTTCTAAATGCCAAGTCTTTAACCGTTGACTGGCCTGACGGATGGCTAATATTTCCGCGTGGGCCGTGGGATCTTTCGTCTCTTCTTTGCGGTTATGGGCGATCGCCAAGATTTCTTGATTAATGCCATTTACCAGGACAGCCCCGACCGGGATTTCCCCCTGATGACCCGCTAACTCTGCTTGCTGGAGAGCCAGGGCCATCCAGGCACAATGACGGGCATAGACCTCCGGCGCCAAGGCTTCATAGGCCGCTAACATGGACGACTATTTCCCGATACTGTTTATTTTGCCGGTGTTCCCACAAATAAATCCCTTGCCAGGTTCCCAAAACGAGACGACCGTTGGCGATCGGTACTTGCTCCGAAGTTTTGGTCAACACTGAACGAATATGGGACGGCATATCATCCAACCCTTCCATACTGTGACGATAACGATGGGGATCTTCCGGTACCAACTGGGCAAAAAAGGTTGCTAAATCCGCGAGAACATCCGGATCAGCATTTTCTTGAATAATTAAAGACGCTGAGGTATGACGCACAAAAACTGTACAAAGACCCGTTTGGATACCCGATACACCGACCACTTGCTGAACTTGATGGGTGAGAGGGTGAAAGGATTTGCCCTGGGTGGGGATTTTAAGAGTTTGTTGATGTTGAGCTAACATAGACCAATTTACTGAAGACCAATTTACTGAGCCGGAAATAAACGCTGTAGTTTTAACGTAAATTGTCCCCCGCCGGATACGCCAAAGGTTCTGACCCGTACCCAATATTTGCCGGTCTCCGGGATACGAGCAAAGAGTAAGGAATTAGTGCCTCCCCCCGGCGCATCATCATTACTACCCAGCGTTGAACCGTCATCGGCCATCAGCACCACCAGGGGGTCAAATTCCGTAGATTTGAGGTCAATGGCCACTTGATCCCCAGCCGTTAAGTCCACCCGGTAATCCCTGGCAAATCCTCCTTCCCCCGTTGGAATATCGGCCGCCGTGAGATTATCCGTAATTTCTTCGTTCGGACTAAGCGGTAAGGGATTATACAGGGACATTTCGGCCCCGTTGGCCCCCAGACCGGTGATCCAGAACCATCCCCCTAGACCCGCCGCGATCGCCTTTTTCATGGCCCTAGGGTTTGGGAGGAGCCGCATTAGGAGCCGCAGTGGGAGCCGTACCGGGCGTTGGGGTACTAAAGGGGAGATTAACAAACCCCAATTCCAGTAATTGTTGATAGGATTTACGCCCCAGATCGGTGGTGGGATTTTGGGAACGAATCACCTGGATCAGAAGCGGCACAGCCAATTCCGGTTGATTTTTGGCCCGATGCACCAGGGCTAACCGGTAGGTCGCTTCATCCCGCATTTGACCGGTTTTTAAGGCTTGAGTCCGTTGGTCTTCAAAGATTTTGGGATCAATCCCGGAAAAACTATTGGCCAATTGCAGATGAAAATTAGAAAGCTGGTTAAAAATCTTGCGAGACTGTTGTAATTTATCCAGGGCCACATCATAACGTTCGTTATTAATGGCCTGAATGGCTTCTCCCATCAGTTTTTGACCCCCACTGGGACTTAATAAACTATCATCCTGGGTGAGAGGGCGAAAATTATTGGGATCACTGGGATCATCACCACCCGCCTCGTTGGGGAGGGTAGGAGCCGCCGGTTTTTGGGCCAATAGCCCCTGGACGTTGCGACTTTCTGCCACCGCCGATGAACAAGGGAGCAATCCAGGGGTCAAGCAGAGCAGACTGCCCCAGGCAAACAAACGAGCAGAGAAAGAAAACATCGTAAAATCAGACATTGTTGGCTAAAGGAAGGCCCTAGGCGAGGGAACACAGGCTTAAGGTATCTTAACATTGAGCGGAACTTCCACTATTCTTGCCCCCCTGTCCATCATCACCCCCGATAAATCCCCTTTTTCGCTATGTTTCACGAGCTATTTAACAATTTGGTTCATGGGTTAACGCTGACAACACTACAACATCTGACCCGCCTCAGCGCGATCGCCCTGGGTTCTATCCTATGGGTGGAAATTGTCCGAGATTTGTACCATGTCTTAGCCCATGTTTGGTCACCGTTGGGTCGTCTGCACAATTGGCATCATCGGGTCTTTCGCCCGGATCTCTCGGTGATGAGTGAGGAAATTTACCGTAAAGCCCATTGGTATAATGATGTACCGGAAGCGTTGGTGATGTTGACCTTTAGCTTATTGCCGGGGTTAGTCTGCTGGATCTGGGGATATTCCCTAGGGGCGGCGGCGGCCGGGGTAGGTTCCCTTTATACCCTCACCTTTTTAGGCGGGGCGATCGCCAGGGGAGCCGGAGTCCCCCAAATGGATGAGTTAACCGATTTGACCCATCGGCCGGGCCCCTTTACCACCTATCCCAGTCATTGGCGCGTTAACCGCACTTACCATTGGCGACACCATTTTGATGACCAAAAAGCCTATTATTGTGGAACATTTACGTTAGTGGATCGACTCTTGGGAACCGCTTTATCCCTCAAAGGTAAAACCATTGCTGTCACCGGCGCATCGGGCAGTCTGGGGCAAGCATTATTGAAAGAACTACACGGTAAAGGGGCCAAAGTCATTGCCTTAACGTCCCAGGATCACCCCCTGGGGATCACCGTTCAGGGAGAAACGATTACGTTAAAAACCGTGACCTGGAAAATTGGGGAAGAGGCCGCCCTGCAATCCCTCTTAGAAAAAGTAGATATTTTAATCTTGAACCATGGGGTGAATGTCCATCAACAGCGATCGCCTTCTGCCATTGAAACCGCCTATGCCGTGAATACCTTTTCCGTTCTGCGGTTAATGGAATTATTTTTTAAAACCGTGCAAACCAACGCCCAGATCGCCACCAAAGAAGTCTGGATCAATACCTCGGAAGCAGAAGTTAACCCGGCCTTTAGTCCCCTCTACGAACTCAGTAAACGGGCGATCGGCGAACTGATTACCCTGCAAAGATTAGATGCCCCCTGCGTTGTCCGCAAACTGATTTTAGGCCCCTTCAAAAGTGCCTTAAACCCGGTAGGCATTCTATCGGCGGACTGGGTAGCAAAACAGGTGGTCAAAGCCGCTCAACGGGACAGTCGCAATATCATCGTGACCATTAATCCCCTAACCTTTTTGGCCTTTCCGGTGAAGGAATTTTTAACCTCCCTGTATTTTCGGCTCTTCACCCGGCGCACCTAGGTTGAGGAACAGGATTGCCAGTGGGATGGGCATCTTGCCCGTCCAGATTAAGACACAAGAAATTCCTTAATGATGCGGTTTGGGGCGGTCAGTTTCTAACCCATTAATTGCGCCAAAGCCCCCATAACTTAAAGGACTTTTTGGATGTTTTTGAATATCATCCTTGATTTGATCCAGGTCAATATAGCGATCAGCCACATTAATTAAACTATCGCTCGTCATAGACCGCAGACTCACCACCTCAATCCGCGCCCCGCGATAACTCACCGCATCGGCCGCATAGGCCAAATCCCCATCTCCACTGACAATCACCGCCGTATCAAAGGAACCCACCAAGGCCATTAAATCTACCGCAATTTCCACATCTAAATTAGCCTTTTTAGAGCCGTCCGGTAACTGCACTAAATCCTTGGCAATCACCCGATAGCCATTGCGACGCATCCAGAGTAAAAACCCCTGTTGTTTTTCATTGGTTCGATCAACCCCCGTATAGAAAAAGGCTCGCAATAACCGGGAACCCGACGTTAAACGGTGTAATAATTTGGTATAATCAATTTCAATACCGAGTTGTAAAGCCGCATAAAACAAATTAGAACCGTCAATAAAAATCGCAACTCTACCTCGATTTTCTAATAACTGATCGGGCGTAAATAAAGGGTCATTTTCAAATTCTTCAAACATTATTTATACCTCGTTTATTAAAATGAACAGAAAAAAGATGTATTGTAAAAATTTTGAAAGAAACAAAAAAAGAAATTAAAAAATTTTTAAACCTAAGTATCCTAGAAGAAGTTTTACGTCTCGTCAAGGATGCTTAAAAGATCAGGTGAGAGGAAGTTAAGACGGAGATTGAACCGGCAGTTCCAAACGCGCAAAAACCGGTTGGGCGGGAGGAAAATCGAGGGGTAAAGTCACCGTTCCCCATTGCCGATGGCTATTAAAATCTGCCTGTTGTGCCAGGGTTGGGAGTTGATTGAAATCCACTTTAAACCCTAATTGAGCATAGATCGCCGTACTAAGGTCAGGAATAATCGGGGACAAAAGATAACCCGCCAGTCTCACCGATTCTAAAACACTGTAAAGCACCATCTCGACTTCCCTCTGCGCCCCTTGTTTAAACAGAGTCCAGGGAGCGGTTTCGTCAATATACTTATTGCACGTCCGGACGAGATTTAAAATTTCTTCGCAGGCTTGATGGAAGGCGTAATCATTGTAATAGGCGATCGCCCGGTCACCCAGGGCTTTCCCTAACACCTTGAGGGGATTATCCGGAGCCAGATCCTGCACCGTTAATTGAGGCGGGCAATTCTGACAATATTTTTTGACCATCCCCAGGGTGCGGTTGAGCAAATTCCCCAGATCATTGGCCAGATCCGCATTCAGAATATTCACAAACCGGGTTTCATTAAAATCCCCATCCCGACCAAACTCAATCTCCTTCAGGAAATAATAGCGCACTGCATCGGCCCCGTAGCGCGTCGCCAAATCCAAAGGATCAATAGTGTTGCCAATGCTTTTACTCATTTTGTGGCCATCCTTCGTTAAAAAACCATGGCCAAAAACCTGGGGCGGCAAAGGCAATCCAGCAGACATCAACATCGCTGGCCAATAAACCGCATGGAAGCGCAGAATATCTTTACCAATCAAATGTAAATTAATCGGCCACCATTTAGCTAAAGCCCGGTCTAACGTGGCTTCATCGTCGGGTTCCAATAATGCCGTCACGTATCCTAACAGGGCATCAAACCACACATAGATCGTATGACTGGGATCATTGGGTAACGGAAACCCCCAGGAGACATTCACCCGTGAGATAGAAAAATCCTGGAGTCCCTGTTCCACAAAGTTTAAAACCTCATTACGGCGACTTTCCGGCTGAATAAAATCCGGCTGTTGAGCGTAGAGTTGTTCCAGTTGGGATTGATAACGGGAAAGACGGAAAAAATAATTTTCTTCATCACGCCATTCCGCCTTCAGATTGGGGTGTAAGGGACAGCAACCATCGCTGAGTAAATCCCGCTCTTCCTTAAACTCCTCGCAGGCCACACAGTACCATCCCTGCTGTTGAGCCGTATAAATATCTCCCTGTCGCCAAACCCGTTGATAAAAGTCCTTAACAATCGCCCCATGACGCGGAGTACTGGTACGACTAAAGCGGTCATATTGAATATTCAATTTTTGCCAGAGGTGCTGAAACTGCTCCACAATGCCATCACAGTGGGTTTGGGGGTCTAGCCCTTTCCCTTCGGCGGTGCGTTGAATTTTTTGTCCATGTTCATCGGTGCCGGTAATGAATAACACTTCATAACCCTGTAGCCGTTTACACCGGGCGATCACATCGGCCACCATGGTCGTGTAGGCACTACCAAGATGGGGAACATCATTAACATAGTAAAGCGGGGTCGTTAAGGCAAAACGATGATTTTTTAAAGGAACGTTCATAAACTTAGAATTTTTAAAAGGGCCTAAAACCCCTGAAGAGAAAGTCGGAGAAAAGGCTTAAAAGCGTTGACCCTAGCCCCCGTTTACCGAATTTCTCAAAACGTGAAGTCTTGTACCCCTAAACGCTGAAACAATAGGATCTTAGCTTAAGAGCGATTCTCCACACACTGCCTATTCTTAAGAACTTCTTAAGCCTTTTGCCCTTTTTTGCCGATTTTTACCGATTTATTTCTGTATCCGAGGACGAGAGGGATGACGTTTCCGTATCTTCACGGAGGGTTAACACCGGTAGGCGATCGCCGCGTAACAGTTCTTCACTCTCTTCCCCCCACTGTTGGACGGTACGTTGGACGCAATGCACTAAGCCCAAGCCCACCAGCAAAGGTAGGGTCGTCACACTCAGACCCCATTGTAAAAGGAATGTCGGTTTAGGATTCATGGTTATTCTCCTGGGAAGAGGTTGCAAGGGAGACAAGGGCCGGAGAGACTGCCGCTTCACTCACCCCCGCAGAAATCGCTCGTGTACAGCACCAATGCTGGGGCAACGCCGAGGGCCAACCCATCCGGATCGCTTCAGGACAAATCGTCGTAACCACCAACTGACAATCTATTAACTGAAAACCTTCCTTTTCACATTGTTTCAAACTATGCTTGAGAATCGAATCATTTTTAAACTCGATCGTGCGGTTGCACTGCACACAAACGATGTGGTGGTGATGGTGCGGGTAGGGCTGATGGAGTTCATAGTGTTTATGACCCTCCGCCAACTCCAATTCCCGCAAAATCCCCATCCGGGACATGAGCTTCACACTACGATAAATCGTCGAGAGGCTAATTTTTTCCCCCTGTTTTTCCATGAGACTATGGAGTTCTTCGGCACTAAGATGATTGCCCTTCGGTAGATTATGGAACAGCAAGAGAATTTTTTCCCGTTGGGGGGTTAATCGCCAACCTCTCGCATTTAATTCGGCTTTCAGGGTATCCGCCGTGTAGGTCATGGTTTCAGGGAAATTGGGGTCATGTCTTTATCATAATCGCTAGGTTAGGGGATTTGCAATAATTCTCTGCTAATTGAGAATGGGTTAACGTTAATGGGGTTGGGCGAGGGACGGCTGGCGACCTAAAAGCCCGGTCATTAATCGCAATGCCAAGACTTTTAGGGGCGGGAATTGACGCAGGGTTAAGAGTCCTACACGCCGGAGCGTGACGAGGGGCCACCAATTGTTGGAGAAAAGACGGTCTAAAAAGTCGGTAAAGCCTAAAATGACCCAATTTTCCGGTCTGCGCCATCGTTCATAGCGTTTTAAGACCGCTAAATCACCAATATCTTTCCCCTGGTTGACGGCTTCCTGGAGGGTTTGGGCGAGGGCCGCCACGTCTCGAATACCGAGGTTTAACCCTTGACCCCCCACAGGATGACAACAATGGGCCGCATCACCGACTAGGGCAAGCCGAGACTGCACATAGCGATCGCTCTGCATCAGTTGAACGGGAAATAGACGACGGGGATTCACTAATTGAATTGCGCCAAAATCGTCCCCTAAATGGCGTTGCAAACGGGCTAAGAAATCCCCTTCTTCTAGGGTAAGAACCTCTTGGGCCTGGGCATGGGGTAATGTCCAAACAATCTGACAGCGATCGCCGGGTAAGGGTAAAACGCCCATTGGGCCGCTGTACCAAAACCGTTCAAAGGCAATATCATTGCGGGGAGCTTGATGTTGAATGGTAAAGGCGACACAGGACTGCCAATACTTCCAGCCTTTGGTGGGAATCCCGGCGAGAGTTCTGAGGGTGGATCGCGCTCCATCGGCTGCCACCACTAATTTGGCCTGTAGAGGATAGGTTTGGTCTCCCTGGCGTAGGGTAAGGATAGCTTGTTCGGCTTGATAATCTACTTGCACAATTTCGGCGGGACGAAACCATTGCACCGGGCTAGTCTCTAGGGCCTGTTGGAGTTCCTTTA
>JAYKIP010000429.1:0-5606 GCA_035286205.1 Merismopediaceae cyanobacterium | reverse complement strand
GATACTTCTGGGGAATTCTTAAGAAGAACGCGAGATTCCTGGGGATCAAGAGCTTGTTCCCAGGGCGGCGTAAAATAACCCACTAATTGAGGATCTAGAACTAATCCCTGTGTCCAGTCCTTCTGGGCCGCCTGGGGTTGTCCCAGGGCTTGATAGGTCAAACTGCGATAATAGTAAGCCCTTGCTAGATTAGGATCGCGCTTAATGGCTTGACTAAAATCCACCAGAGCCTGCCGAAAATCCCCTGTTAAATAATTTTTATACCCCTGTTCATAATACCAATTGGCAGACTTTTTGACCGGCGTTTTAAGGGGAGTAGGAATCGGTTCTTCGGAAAGAGAATTGCTTACCGTCGGAAATTCCTGGGACATAAAAAAGACAATTAATAGACTGCCCACTAAAAAAAGATTGCCAAAAATCAGGAACCAATGACGGTTTAAGATTTGCCGAAAGAAATGATGACGAGCCGGAAAATTAGCATAGTAATAACTAGACGGTACCGGTAAAGTCCCCAGGGTCGGCATGGGGGAAGGCTGGGGCCGAGGAGGATCTAATTTGGGTTGGGGTCGGGTCGTTTTTGTCGGGGGAGCATTTAAATCAAAAATATCGGTTTTTAAGATCTTCGCCCGTTCACACCAATAACAAGTGCCATGGCCTTGATGATAGTAATGATGCTGGACTTGACGACAAGGCGTTAAATCCGCGATCGCCTTTTTTAACGCCTTTTGCCAATCCTCCGCTTTCGGCCGCGATCGCCCCGTCTGATAGGTGGGATCAAAACATTGTAAAAAACAAGCCCTTAACTCCGGATGAATCGTGGTCAAAGAAATCGTTAAGCGAGACGGTCGAATGAAACTCTGCGAGCCAAATACCCAATGACCTTGACGAATTAACTCACTCAGTTCCGGGCAATCCCCAGGGCCTACCCATCTCCCCTGAAAAGGATGAGTCCCAAACAACAAATAATAAATAATAACCCCAAGACGAAAATAATCATGGTTTAAAGTTTGATCCACTAACGCAAAATCCTTGCCCAAGAGTTCCGGCGGTGTAAATCCATCCGACCCTACTAAACAACGATAAATTTGACCATTACGCGGATTTTTGACCTGAAAAGAATCCGTATCAATAATGGCCGGGATAGCCTGATTATTAATTAAAATATTTTGCGGTTTAATATCCCCTAAAATATAACCCGCTTCATGCAAGGATTGAATCACCGAAGCAATATTATGGGCCGCCGTATGGAGAAAATACCAATTAATCTGTAATTTTTGTTTGCGTCGTCGGCTAGGATTATAAATCTCAATTAACTCTTTAGCTCCCTCAATACGCGGCATTAAAAAACCCAAAATATTGCCATGACGATCTAATAGCAAAGATTGGGGCCAGGCAAAGGACAAACAATGACGATGACGGTTCGGATCATGAGGAGGATGTTTAAGCATCACCTTCAACTTTTCCTGCCGTTGCCCAGTCGGAGCGTGATAAATTTTGGCTAATTGTTGGGGATTGCTGGTAACCCAAACGTCCCCTTCCCCACTGGAGGCGAGTCGTTCAGTGAGAGTAATCGCCTGATTTGTCTGAGAGCAGAAAAGCGATTTGACCATGCAACAGGACAGAAGAGGAGTGGGAGTAACCAACCAGCCCGATGGGAAAACTTCCCGGACGGACATTCCGAGATCATAGCCTAGAACCCCTAAAATAAAGGTTCAAGCTCGAAACATTCTCCCGAAATCCAGGGATTTTTGGGGATGACCAAACAGTTCTCACGGCATGGCGATGGTATCTCAGATTCAGACCGATTTATTAGTGGTAGGTGCGGGCATTGGAGGAACGGCGGCGGCCATTCAAGCGGCTCGTCGAGGGATTCGCACGGTCTTGGTGGGAGAAACGCCCTGGCTAGGGGGAATGTTTACGGCGGCGGGGGTGGCGGCCCCAGATGGGAATGAGTTAGCGGCTTGGCAGACGGGACTGTGGGGGGCCTTTTTACGGGCTTTACGTCAACGACAAACTGAGGGGTTAAGCCAGGGGTGGGTGAGTTTATTTACCTTTACCCCTAGCTTAGGGGCGGCCATCCTAGCCGAATGGGCCCAGGCTCTTCCCCATTTAACCTGGATTACGGGGCAAACTCCCCTCGCGGTTTTGCAGTCCCAACAACGCATTACGGGGGTGCGCTTTCAGGATTACCAGATTGAGGCGCGTTTAATTCTGGATGGTACAGAGTTAGGGGATCTTTTAGCCTTGGCGGAGATTCCCCATCGTTGGGGGTGGGAATGGCAAGGGGAATTTAACGAACCGTCAGCCCCGATCGCCGCCAATGAATTAACGGAGCGTTACCCGGTGCAATCCCCGACCTGGGTTTTTTTAATGCAGGATTACGGTCAAGACCCGGCTCCCAGGATTGAACCTTTAGCCCATTATGATCCGACTCCCTTTGGGGATGCCTGGAAAAATCACGGGGTAGAACGCTTTTTAAACTATGGGCGTTTGCCGGGCCATCAACTGATGATCAACTGGCCGATCGCCGGTAATGATTACGGGCAGGGCATGGAACGCTTAATTGGCTCAGACTCCGCTAAACGGGCCTTTGAGCAGGAAGCCTACGAACATAGTTATCAATTTGCCACGTTTTTACAACGGGAAACCGGTAAATCCCTGGGATTAGCCCAGAATGCCTTTCCTCAAATCGCAGGCCGGGCGGCGGGTTTTGCGCTTTATCCCTATTTTCGAGAAAGTCGTCGTTTACGGGGTCAAGTCACGATTACCGAATCCATGATCCTACCGATGGCCGGGGGAACGGTGGCCCCTTTACCCCAACTGAACGGTCAGGTTACGGCGATCGCCATTGGCAATTATCCTTTAGATCACCATTATCCGGGGGTAGAATATCCTCTATCGCCTAAATCCCTGAAATGGGGCGGGCGTTGGACGGGAACTCCCTTTGCGTTACCCTATCAAGCCTTAGTGCCTGCGGAGTATCGAGGTTTGTTGGTCTGCGAAAAAAATATTTCCGTCTCCCACATGGCCAATGGCAGTACCCGTTTACAACCTTTGGTGATGAACCTGGGTCAAGTGGCGGGTCTGGCGGCGGCTCTCTGTTTAGCCAAAAATTGTGATCCCCAGGATTTACCCGTTCGGGAACTGCAAGAGGCCCTGTTAACCGAGGCGATCGCCCCGGCGGCGGTGATTCCCCTGTATAACTTACCGCCCGACCATCCCGATTGGCTCACCTGGCAACGCTATTACCTTGATCATCCCGAAGATTACCCGGCCAATGGTTACTGTCCCTGTCTCCCGATGGATTATCAACCCCAAGCCCCGCACCCCTATCGCGGCACTTTTGTCCGACAGGCAGAACAGGACTATCTTTTTTACCCAGAAGGCATGACTTCCAGCCCCTGGCAATTAATCACGGAACGTCCCGAAGTGGATGCCCAATGGCAACAGTTAACCACCGGCACTCCAGTCACTTTGGCGGGGGATTATAATCCTAATGAACATTGGCTAATTGTGCGTTGATAGGGAAACTTTATGGAAACTTTGCTGCAAACCACCTATCCGATCACCGAGACGTTCCATTCCTTGCAGGGAGAAGGAGCCTGGGCCGGAACCAATGCCTTTTTTATTCGTTTGGCGGGGTGTGATGTTCATTGCCCCTGGTGTGATCAAAAAGAAACCTGGAATGCCCGACGGTTTCCCCAGCACGAAGTCACCGATTTAACCCAATGGGTCAGTCAAGCCAATCCGGCGATCGTGGTGATTACCGGCGGTGAACCCCTACAACACGACCTAACAGCCCTAACCCAAGCCTTAAAAGAGCGGGGCTTTAGACTGCATTTAGAAACCTCTGGAGCCTATCCCCTGAGCGGGGTCTTTGACTGGATTACCCTTTCCCCGAAACCCTTTAAAGCCCCCCATCCCAGTCTTTACGAAAAAGCCCAGGAATTAAAAGTGATTATTGCCGATCCCTCGGATTTTATTTGGGCCGAAAGTCAATCCGCAAAAGTCCCCCCGCAGACTCTACGCTATTTGCAACCAGAGTGGAATTGTGCCGATAGTCAAACCTGGATTATTCACTATATTTTGCGACATCCCCAATGGCGATTTAGCCTACAAACCCATAAATATCTAGGAGTACAATGAAAGCCCCTAGGTAATCCGTCAACGTCACAAGCTGAAAAATCTCCCCCATTTCTCCCCATTGCCGATAGGATAGAGGTTAAACCGCGTCCATTTCGTGAACATAAGTTTTTTGAGATACCTTCTAGGGACAAGTCCCCCTTTTTAAGGGGGATTTAGGGAGATCGCCTTGGCAGATCCACAAACAATAGGTTTCGAGTGAGACGGGGTTTAAATGGCAGATAGTTTGTTCAATCCCTGGGTACTGAGTAGGTCATGGTTGCGTTGGTTTCCTGGAAACGTCTCTTGCGACAAGTTTTTATTTATTGGTTTATCGGCTCTCTATTATTGACGATTTATCTGGGGCACCCACAGCCGAGTCATTCCCAGAGCAATTATCCGGAAATTCGTGGAGTTTGGATTACCAATAATGATACTGCCGATTTTTTAGACCAAAATAAAACCCAACAGGCCGTTAATCTCCTCGCGGATTTGAATTTTAATACCCTTTACCCCGTCGTCTGGAATTCCGGTTATGTCCTCTACGAAAGCGCGATCGCCCAACGGGAGGGATTACAACCCTTTAATCCGAGGGGATACCAGGGTCAGGATGCCCTAGCGGATTTAATTACCAAAGCCCATCAACGGGGATTATTAGTCCTCCCCTGGTTTGAATTTGGCTTTATGGCTCCCCCCATGTCCGAACTGGTCACCAATCATCCACGCTGGTTTACCCAACGGCAGGACGGCAGTAAAACCTCAGTAACGGCGGCGGGGGAAGTGGCTTGGCTCAATCCCTTTCATCCCCAGGTACAACAATTTATCACCGATTTAGTAATGGAAGTCGTGAATAAGTATGATATTGACGGCATTCAATTTGATGATCATTTAGCCCTACCCTACGACTTTGGCTACGATCCCTACACCATTTCCCTTTACCAACAAGAAACGAAAAAGGCTCCTCCTCAAAATCCCCAGGACTGGGGATGGGTTCGCTGGCGAGCGAATAAAATTACCGCCTTTGTTACCCAACTGAACAAAACCATTAAAACCCAAAAGCCGAATATTCTCTTTTCGCTCTCTCCTGCTACCTACCGTTTAGCCTATGGAACCTATCTTCAGGACTGGTTAGATTGGGTTCGTAAAGATCTACTGGATGAAGTGATTGTCCAGGTTTATCGTACCGAGTTATCGAGTTTTACCGAGCCAATTCAACGTCCTGAATTTCAAGAAGCAAAAGCGAAAATTCCCACCGCCGTAGGTATTCTGACGGGTTTAAAACGCAAACAAGTGACGATGCCCCTAGTCAGCGAAAAAGTCCAAGTGGCCAAAAATAATGGCTTAGGCGTTGCTTTTTTCTATTACAAAACCCTGTGGGAAGTGGCTCCTGAACCGGCGAATCAACGTAAAGAGGCTTTTCGTGCTTTATTTGCTACCCCGGCTCCGCGTAGCCTAGCGCAAAAATTTGTGCCAGTACCCACGAT
>JAYKIP010000428.1:0-4523 GCA_035286205.1 Merismopediaceae cyanobacterium | reverse complement strand
GTAAGAACTTTTTTGACGGGCTATGACGGAGAAAATATCTTAGAAGTTGGCGGGAAAGACATCGGAGCAATACATCGTCTTTGCCTGCATCTCGACCAACTTTGTTCAAGGATTAGCACGACAAAATCAAAACGCCAACGCTATAAAATGCGTAAAGCCGCCAGTCGGTTGCGGGGTCGTATCCAAAACTTAGTCAAAGACCTCCACGCCAAAACCACTTCTTTTCTAGTAAGGCACTACAAAGTAATCTTTTTGCCGACTTTTGAGACGAGTCAAATGAGTTCAAAGTCCACTAGAAAAATCCATCGGAAGTCGGTACGCAACCTCTTAACATGGAGCCATTACCGATTTGCCCAACATTTACAGCAGGCGGCAAAACGACAAGGTGTTTTGGTAATTCGTTGCAACGAGTCCTATACCTCAAAAACTTGTCCTGAATGTGGTCATATCCACGAAAAACTGGGCGGGTCTAAAATGTTTAAGTGCCCTCAGTGTGGCTATCAAGCCCCAAGAGATTGGCACGGCGCACGGAATATTATGTTTCGTGCTTTGCAGGCAACAGCCGTCATTTTTCGAGATGATGCCATACTTTTTCAAGGTTTGGGTAGCGATACTCAGCTTTGCTTAGGTTAAATGTTGCACAATGGAATAGTAAGCTCCTCTGAAGCAGTTTTATTCTTTTGCCTTAGATATTATGATCATTAAAGGGTGTGCATCGGCTGACCAATTACAAAAAATCGCTATTTTCCATGATTTAGACCCCTCACAAATTCAGAATCTCTTAACGTTTAGTGCGGTGCGGGAATATCCGTCTGGTGATATTTTAATGCACGAGGGCGATCGCCTCCCCCAACAACTCTATGCCCTCATTGAAGGACTATTAGAAATTAAAAAAACTTCGATCAATGGCAAAGAAACCCTTTTGCGGTTAGTCACAGCCGGAGAAGTGTTTGCGGCTCCGGCCATTTTTGGGGATGGTATGGCCCCGGCGACCATTGTGTGTCGAGTACCCGCTCAAGTCCTGACGCTAAAACGAGAGGCCCTATTGCAAGCGATTTCCCAAAGCCCAGAAATTAGCCTGAAAATTTTAGAACTCTTTAATCAAAGATTACAACAACTTCAGAATACTGTCCATGGTTTAACGTCTGAACGGGCGATCGTGCGCTTAATCAAATTACTGCAATATTATCAGGAGCGTGATGGCACTTGCCCGGTAGCAGAAGGCGACCAATTAAATATTCAACTTCCCTACGATCAATTAGCCCGTAGTATCGGCATTTCCTACGAAGAATGTGTCCGTCTTTTTAAACACTTAAAGGGCGTGGTGAGTTATCAGCGAGGCGGTAAAATTATCATTCAAAATCAGCAAAAGTTCCTGAATCTCTAGTCCTGCGATCGCCTAGGCTATCTTCTAGCCCATCTTTAAGTCATCTTCAGGGAAGTCAAGGAGGGGGATAGCGAAGGTTTTGGTGATGACAAGACAATTACGCCCCGGCTCTGGCCGGTCATAACTCAGGGAATCGGCCAAGGTCATCAGAATATTCAGACCCCACCCCCCTTCCGGTAACTCCGATGTGGCCCCTGGCTTTTGTTGACAATAGCCCAACAGATCAAAGCCCGGCCCCTGATCCCAAATCCGTAGGCGTAGGGACTGGGGGAAAAGGGTCATCTCTAGCTCGATTTCCGTTGCTTCGGGTAACTGGCGATGGGCATGGCGTACTGTATTGGTAAAACCTTCCGCCAACAGCAACCGACACTGCGACCAATCCCGAACCCCAATGCGTTGGTCATAACAGTGTTCCAATTGAGCGAGAACAAATTCCAGGGAACGGAGGGAACTCGGCACTTTAAAATGAATCTGTTTAAGACTTTTTCCTTCATCGTTGGCGACCTTCAAACCGTGCTGACCTCCCCGAACTATGGTGCAACTGTTAATTATTGATGATGATCCCGCGCTTCAACGTTTTTTGCAACGGATTTTAACCAGTAGTGGTTATGACGTGGCGGTGGCGACCAATGGGCGGGAGGGTTTGCAATTGGCCAAGGAATTGCGACCGGCATTGATTATTTGTGACTGGTTGATGCCGCAAATGTCCGGGGTGGAGGTTTGTCATCAGATTAAACAAATTTCTGAGTTAGATACGACGTTTTTTATTCTGTTGACTTCTTTGGTGTCGGTGGAAGACCGGGTGCAGGGTCTCAATGCCGGGGCTGATGATTTTTTGCTCAAACCGATTCAACCCAGTGAGTTGGTGGCTAGGGTGCAGTCAGGGTTACGCCTCCACCATTTAAGCCAGGATTTAAAACGCAAAACCCAACAGTTAGAAGCGGAGTTACAGGAAGCGGCTGACTATGTGCGATCGCTGTTACCTGATCCCCTAAAGCATCCCCAGGTAATTATTAGCAATCGGTTTATTCCGTCCCTGCAGTTGGGGGGAGATGGTTTTGATTATTTTTGGTTAGATGATCAGCATTTAGTCCTGTATTTACTCGACGTGGCGGGCCATGGTTTGAAGGCGGCGTTACCGTCCTTATCGGTGATGAATTTATTGCGATCGCGCCAGTTAAAACAAATTGATTATTATTCCCCCCGCTCGGTCTTACGGGAACTAAATCAAGTTTTTCAAATTAGTCTTAAAAATGATAAATATTTTACCATTTGGTACGGTGTCTTTAATTGCAAAACCCATCAATTACGCTATAGTAGTGCCGGCCATCCCCCCGGTATTTTATTTGCCCCGGCTCATTCACCCTTATCCGAAAAGTTATTAAAAACCCAGGGATTTCCCATTGGTTTATTTGCCGATACCGATTACGAAGAACTGGTATTAAAGATTACCCTGCCCGCTAGTCTTTATATTTTTAGCGATGGCATCTATGAAGTCGAAAAAGCCCAGGGCATTTACTACAATTTAGAGCATTTTTTACCCGTCCTCAAACACTATCAAGCTCTGTCTAACCGTCAACTGGATCATCTTTTAGAATTATTACAACAAACCTACGGGCGATCGCAGTTTGAAGATGATGTCTCTATTTTACAAATTGATTTTCAGTAAGCCTTTCTTTTTTTGGGTCGGGTTTCTTCTAGGAAAATTACGTCTAGACCGCTAACCCCAGGGATCTTTCGCTATGCTAAACCTTAAGCCTCTCCGGGAAGCAAACTATGGTTCAAACGTTATCCTCTCCCTCCGCCTTGCCCTATCCCATTACCTGGGACAAACTCCCCGATGACTTTATTCTGCCCGACGAACCTGTGGACAATCTGAATCAACCCAGTCTTGCGGCGGCTCTCACCGAAGGATTAGCCAATGCCGGCAAGCTCTCCTCGACCAGTTTAGCGACCACTAACTACGGTCTTTGCGCCCGATGCGACCAAAAATTCGTGGTGAAGGCTCCCGATTGGGCCTACATGCCCAAGCTGACGGTTCCCAAAATTCAAGTGGAACGCAGTTATACTCCCTACCTTCAGGGTGATCCCCCGGCGATCGTCATGGAATTTATTTCTGATACCGATGGAGGGGAATATTCCATTAAAGCCAGTTATCCCCCCGGTAAATGGTTTTTCTACGAGCAAATTTTGAAAGTTCCCTATTACGTTCTCTTTGATTGGCAAACGGATGCCTTAGAGGTTTATCGTCTCAATGGGGAAGGAAGCTATCAACGACAAATTGCCAATGAAGCAGGACGCTTTTGGATTGACACCGTAGAACTGGAATTAGGGGTTTGGTGGGGCGATCGGGAGTGTTATCATCGTGCCTGGTTACGCTGGTGGACAGCCGCCGGAGAATTAGTCCCCTGGTCGTCGGAACAGGTACAACAGGAAAAGGAACGCGCAAAATTGGAAAGACAACGGGCTGAATCAGAAAGACAACGGGCTGAATCGGAACGCTTAAGAGCCGATCGCCTAGCGGACTTATTACGTTCCCAGGGCATTGATCCAGAGACAATCTAAGGGGGTGATGGGACGGTTGGGAAACATTGGGTTAACAGAAGAAGATTCATGCAATGGAGGATTAAAAAGGATGTCCATTCGTCGGCAATGGCAACGCTGGATTAGCCTAGGTGTAATCACTCAGGGGCTAATCTTTGGAAATATACCTGTCAGTCTTAGCCAGGATTTTCCCTATCCTCCCAATAGCACTTTTTTCACCGGCCAACCGCCGAGTTTCCAAGGTGCTAGTGCCCCCTATCGTGGCGTTTACGTACCGAATGTTCCCTATTATTTTACGGTGGATTTACCGGCCAATTCGATAGAATCTTTGGGAAAAATAGCGATCAAACCGCAGGTGAGTCCCTCAACCATTACTTTTATTTTGTCTCAAACGAAAGCTTTTTTTGGCACTCCCGATCAACGCGGGGAGGCGATCGCCTTACAAGCCACCACCCAAGATCCGAGTACGGGGGATATTCTCATTCAATTTGCTCAACCGGTTCCCCCCGGCAATACGGTAACAGTGGGCATCATCGCCGCGCAAAATCCCGCGATTGAAGGAGTTTATCAATTTACGGTGAAAGCATTTCCG
>JAYKIP010000427.1:0-15354 GCA_035286205.1 Merismopediaceae cyanobacterium | reverse complement strand
TACAAGTCCTAGAAGAGGATGAAAATACAACGGCGATTTTGCTGTTAGGTCAACCCAATAGCAGTGGTGAAATGCGGGCGGCGGAATACATTGCTTCAGCCATTGAAAAGCCGGTCGTGGCCTATCTCACGGGTCGTCATACCACCTTTGATAAGCAATTTGGGGATTCCTTTAGCATTATTGCCCATCAGTTATCCCACACCGTTCCCGCATTAAATAGTGTTCAGCAAACCATTCAAGCCTTTGAGAAAGCCGATATTCCAGTGGTGAAACATCCCTGGGAATTAGTCAGTTTATTGGAAAAAGTTTTGACCGATCCCTAATTTTGTAACCCCGTACCGTTACAGAGGGAGTCAAGGGATCGCCAAGAATAATTTCCCCTTAAAAATGTCCCTGTTCCTGCATGGCAGTTTGAAGTTTTGGAACAATCTCGGAAACAGCGATCGCCCCTAATTCCCCAGAGGCACGAGTCCGAACACTTAGGGTTTGGGATTCCACTTCTTTGGCACCGATAACGGCCATCACCGGAATTTTTTGCATTTCCGCATTACGAATCATTTTTCCGAGCCGTTCCCCGGAGTGATCCACCTCAGCCCGTAAACCGACCCCCTGCATTTGCGTCACCACTGCCTGGGCGTACTCGACAAATTCATCACTGACCGGCAATAAACGCACCTGGATCGGAGCTAACCAGAGGGGAAAATCTCCCGCATATTCTTCAATTAAAATACCGATTAATCGTTCCAAAGAGCCAAAGGGGGCGCGATGAATCATCACCGGTCGCTGACGGAAACCATCGGGAGCCGTATATTCTAAATCAAAGCGATCAGGTAAATTATAGTCAACTTGAACTGTGCCTAATTGCCATTCCCGCTCCAGGGCATCCTGAAAAATAAAATCTAATTTTGGCCCATAAAAAGCCGCTTCTCCCGGTGCTTCAAAATAGTCCATCGAGAGAGCTTGCACTGCCCGACGAATAGCCCCTTCAGCTTTTTCCCAGGCGGCATCTCCCCCAATATATTTATCGGAAGCCGGATCGCGGAAGGAAAGACGAGCTTTAAAATTTTTCAGTTGTAAGCGTTTAAAGACAGAGAGGATCAGGTCAACCACATTCAGAAATTCACTGTCTAATTGTTCCGGGGTGACAAATAAATGGGAATCATCAACGGTGAAGCCCCGCACCCGTGTTAAACCGCCTAATTCCCCGGATTGTTCATACCGGTAAACCGTGCCAAATTCCGCTAATCGCAGGGGCAGATCCCGATAGGAACGCAGTTCGCTTTTATAAATCTGAATATGAAAAGGACAGTTCATGGGTTTGAGGACAAAACCCTGTTCGAGGTTGGCCGCTTCGCTATTGTCGGCCATTAACGGAAACATATCTTCCTTATATTTTTGCCAGTGACCAGAGGTTTTAAATAAATCCACCCTGGCGATATGGGGCGTAACGACGGGTAAATAGCCGCGTTTTAATTGTTCCTGTTTTAAAAAGTCCTCTAAGAGGGTACGGACAATCGTGCCTTTGGGTGTCCACAGAGGTAAACCGGGGCCAACGGGATCGGCAAAAATAAAGAGACCTAATTCTTTACCCAGTTTGCGATGGTCGCGTTTTAGGGCTTCTTCTTTGCGGCGTTTATATTCGGCCAGTTGTTCGGGGGTTTCCCAAGCGGTTCCGTAAATGCGTTGGAGTTGGGCTTTGTTGGAGTCGCCCCGCCAATAGGCCCCGGCTACACTTTCTAGTTCGATCGCCTTGGGATTTAACTGGGAAGTATTCTCCAGATGGGGGCCAGCGCAGAGATCCCACCATTGATCCCCTAAATGATAGAGGGTAATGGGTTCCTGAATACTGTCTAAAATTTCCAGTTTATAGGGTTCCTGAATCCCTCGAATGCGTTGTTCGGCCTCAGAGCGAGTCACCTCTTCCCGCATGACCGGCAATTTTTGATTAATGATTTTGATCATTTCCTTTTTGATCGCCTTCAAATCCGCTTCACTGAAGGGGCGATCGCTGTCGAAATCATAATAAAAGCCCGTTTCTGTCCAGGGGCCAATGGTCACTTGCGCCTTGGGAAACAACCGTTGGACAGCCATAGCCATCACGTGGGAGGTCGTGTGACGGATTTTTTTTAACGTTTCCGATTCACTGGTGCGGGGAAGTTTAATCGTGGTCGTTTCCGTAGCTGGTTTTACCATGGTTGAGGTCAAACAATCAAAACAATCTCGTGGTCGCTCCTCTATCATACAGGTCTTTTTGATGGCTTCGGCTGAATGGCAACCAATCCCCTCAATCAAACCAGGGATAGAAAATGGTGATAAACTCTGTTTAAGAAAATCCTTCTCCTGCCCCCTCTTATCAGCCCCTAGCTTGTATGGCGTTTTATCCCGGAGTCCAAAATCCGTTCTTTTTGCTAGAAGTCGTTATTTTTCCCCAAGGCTCTAGGGTCTCTCAACCCCCTCAACGTCTGGGTAAAACAATCCTTAAAGTCCCCGGTCGTCTCCTGAGTCAAGAGTTACGCCGTCTTCACCGTTTAGGGGCCAAAATTCTGCAAATTTATCCGACGACAGAGTTAACCCCGGCCGAAGTCCCCCGATGGTGGCTAGAAATTTATACTGATTACCCCCGTTGTCTCTATTATTTTGGCCCCTTTGATAGTCGAGAGGAAGCAGAACAGGAACAAGAGGGCTTTCTGGAGGATTTACGTCAGGAAGGAGCCGAAGACATTGGGGTAGATATTAAGCAGTGTCAACCGCCCTTTTTGACTCAGGAATGGTAAGGGGTCTATCACCCTGTCTCTCAATGCTCTCCTATCCCTGGGAATAAAATTTACTTTTCCGCTCCATCAACATCACCAATGCCATTAAACGCAATTACAGGAGGTTGCCCGTGAATGCCATGGAATTTTTTGAAAAAAGTGCTGGCCAATGGCGATCGCAGCGCACCACCCACCATTTGGCTTTTCGTCGAGCCGAAAGCGGCACATCGGATATTTGGGTAGAATCCTTACAGGCAACTGATCCCCGAATTATTGAAATTTGCGAAATGCACGACGTTTCCCCCAATTTGGCCGTGGGCGGGGCCTTTGTGCGTTGGGAAAGCGAAATGGCCTGGGATAAGGAAGATGAAAATCATGCCGGCACGACCGTCTTTGCCTTGGTTCCCGATGCTGATGATCCCCACAAGGGAACCCTCCTCCGGGAAAGAGGTTATGCAGAAATTGTCCCGATCGCCGGTCGCTACCACATTGATGAAGATGAGGCTTTGGTATTAGTGACCGAGTATGAAACCATGACAACGATTGAACGGTTTTGGTTTGCCCAACCCCATATCCGTCTGAGAACCAGTACCGTCCAGCGTTTTGGGGGATTTAATACGGCCACTTTTTGCACAGAAATGCGAGCCGATCAACCGCCAACAACAGCAGAAAGTCCCGCCGAGATGACCTATGGACACATGACCGGATGGTAACGGTTTGCATCCCGGCGATCGCCCTCACCATTGCACCTGAAAAGAAAAAAAGCGAGATCGCCCCACGTCCCTCACCCCCCCAGCAGATAATGGGCGGCTTGCCATCCGGATAAGACAGCGCGTTCTACATTTAACGAAGCATCCTCGGTTTTCGGGGAAGAAAACGCATCTCCGGCCATCACCAATCGTCCCGGTTCAGACAAAGCCAAATAGGGTTCTCCCAAAAAGGTTTGCGGTTGACTATAACGCCACCGATGCACTTGATATTCCATCACACTTGAACCGAGCCAGGGAGAGGCAATCTCCAACAATGTTTCCGCCGCCATAGCATTGTCGGTTTCCCAATAAGCATGACTGAATTCAGGAGTGGCCTGTAAGGTGACCGCATTGCCTTGGGAAATGCCTTTTTTCTGATTACAAGCAACCCAGGCAAGCGAAGCATCCTTTAACCGTAACCCTCCGGGTTCAGGAATCCTACTGGGTTTTTCCAGGAGAGCTAAAACCGCAATACAAGGATGATAAATCACGTTTTCCAGGCGATACCTTAATAGCGATGGTAGCAGGATTTCCGAATCATCTAAGAGGGCTAAAGATTGGGGAATGGGGGATGTAAGGATTAAGGCTTCTCCTGGAAAATTAGCCCCATTTTCCGTTTGAACCCGCCAATGAGAAGCGTTCCAAGTCATCTGAATGGCGCGGGTTTGCGTATGAATAGCTAAATGATTCGCTAAATACTGGGCAATACTCCGATTACTGTTAATACCTCGATAACACGGTTTACCCCCTTCGCTAAATTGCCTTGACCATTCTTTCACCACACCATTTTGTTGCCATTCATCTATCCAGGCTTGAAAGATTGGATCACTGACGGTAAAAAACTGTGCTCCATAGTCAAAAATCCCTTCGCCATAGGCTGGGTTACGAATACGACGAGTCGCTAAACGTCCGCCAATTCCCCGTCCTTTATCCAAGATCGTGACATGAATACCGGCCCGTTGCAGAACGGTTGCTGCGATTAATCCGGAGATTCCACCCCCAATAATGAGGACTGTTTTTGGCTGGGGAGGTCTATCTTGAGAGTCAGAAGTCATAGATTAAAGCCTGTTATACTGAATCTTAAAAAGTGAGGGATAATTGCTTTCAAGAAAGGAAAAATTGAATGAATAAGCTTTGTGATGATTTTCAAACAATGGTTCTCAATACTTCAAGAACTGTTCATTCTCTCAAACTCCTATCAATAAAAGGCTTGAGTAACTTGTTACAAGACTTAAAATAAAATCATGATGTAATTTACCTTTGTCATCGTTCACCTTTAATGCTTTATGATATTCTACAATGATAGGCTGTGCTATCTCGTGGGGAGTCATGGTTATTCTCAGTTTTTCGGTTAAACTCATTGCGGCGAAGGGAAAACTTTGTTGTGCCTTTTCTCTTTACAAAACCTATCGGGTGGTGAGTAAAGCCCCGGTTGATGTGTTGTGGTGTAAGTTGGTGAATCTAGCTGATGTTTCCTGGCATCCCCTCTTTGCTAAGACGAATTTACCGTTGGGATTACGGGCGACCCCCGGCCTGATTTACCAAGCTGTTACCCGGTTAACGCCTATACCGATCCGTTTGTTTGTTGAAAATGTGCGGCCAGGTCAATTATTAAGTTTGCGGGTGTTGACTTTTCCGGGAATGGAACAAAAAATTACTTACCAGATGGAATCTACCCTCAAAGGAACCTATCTTTGCTATTCGGTGACGTTGCGGGGGTGGCTCTCGCCTTTTATTTGGTGGTTAATTAAACCCTATTCGGATCGGGTGGCCAAAGAGTTGGCCAGTGCAGCAGAACGATTAGTGTATTAATATTTTGGATTAATAGCTATAGGGATCCCTGGGGGTAGGAATGGCTTTGATGGATTCAGCGACTAACACGACTTGCCGTTTTTTGGGAATTTGCCCGTTCACCGGATTGCCAATGGGTAAGGTTTCCGTTGTCATTTCGCCTTGGATGCTTAACCAGGTATCCTGGGGAAATTGAGTGCGATCGCCATCTAAACGCACAGGTAAACCGACGGGATAGGCATCTACGGCACAGCAAGTTAAAATGAACCGACTAATTAAAATATAGTTATTGGGTAAATAGGGCGGATAAACCACAAAACCCGTCACATTGGCCCGTTGACCGGCGTAGGCATCCGGTTCGGGATAGGCATTAATCGTGCGAATCCAGTCAATCAGCGATCGCTCTTCGGGTTTCATTTGGGCGGTGAAACTTTGGGCTTCCAGTTGAGTTGCGGGTAAGGTATCGCTAATACCCCGTTGTAAAGCCACCTGACTACTAAAGGCGGTGGGAGGAATCACAAAACCGAGAATGGCGGTCAGCAATAGAATCGTACTTCCTAACCCAATCGGCAAAAGCGTAATATGGGCCACCACATCCCCGACCTGTTGCCCGGACTTTTTACGGAATAGCCGTTTGAGCCATTGGCCGCCCCTACTCACACTTAACACCACTAACACCACACCGGTGGCCGTCACCAAACCAAAATAGTTGGGATGAACCAGTAAACTTAATTCCCCGGAGAAAGAATATTTCAACATTAAAAGTCCCCAGGCGAGGAGCGAAAGAATATCAATCAGGGGGAAGAAAAAGGTAGAGAGAAAGGATTGACCGGGAAGACTTCTTTTGGCGGAAAATTTCCCAGATAATTTGAAGGAAGGAAGTTTAGCCATAGGAGTTAGGGAATGGGGAAGATGGGGGAATGGGGGGATTGGGGAGAGATAATTTAAAAGAAATAACTATGGATTAAGGCCAAAATAAAGGTGAGTTGGGCCGCCAAAACCAGCAAATAGAGAATAATTTTAGCCCGAAAGATGGACAACATTAGACCGATCGCCTTGAGGTCAATCATGGGGCCAAAGACCAAAAACGCCAGCAGGGAACTACTGGTAAAGGTGGAAGCAAAGGAGAGGGCAAAAAAGGAATCCACCGTCGAGCAAACCGACACAATGGCCGCCAACGCCATCATGGCCAAAATGGAGGTAATGGTTTCCTGCCCCAAAGAGAGGATCAGTTCCCTCGGCACAAAGGTTTGAATGATTGCGGCGATCGCACTGCCAAAAACCAAAATGCCCCCTAACTCCCGTAACTCCTGACTGACATTTTCTAAAAATAACTGCCAACGGTTAGGAGCCAAAACCTGCGTTTTTTCCAGCAAACTGGCCTCTAGGCGTAGGGGTTGGCCGGGCTGTCCCAACAAAAAAGTACCGGACTGGAGTAAGGGGGACACCTCTGAATCCCTGGGAGCGGGTTGAAGCCGGGCCAACTGCTTGGCTAACTGGGGATTTAACAGCGGAGCCGGATCTTTCTGAAAACTAAACACCCAACTGAGCAGTACGGCAATCAAGAGGGAAAACAAAACGCGAAAACCCACAATTTCCGGCTGGTCTCGGAAGGCGACCCAGGTTGCCCAAATCACAATGGGATTAATCGTCGGAGCCGCCAACAAAAACCCGATCGCCACCGAAGTCGGTAACCCCTGCAACAGAAACCGCCGGGCCACCGGCACATTGCCACACTCACAGACCGGGAATAAAAAGCCGATGAAACTGCCCACCAAAGCCCCCCCAATGGGATGACGGGGTAAAATGCGGATTAACTGCTTCTCATCACTAAAAATCAGTAAGGCACTGGATAACATCACCCCAATGGTCAAGAAGGGTAAAGCTTCCACTAACAGACTAAAAAAAATCGTTAAGGCTTGATGAAATTGGCTCATAGCTCCTCTTACTTACTGGGGGGAGCCTGACCAGGGTTAGGACTACCGGAGGCCATCGGAGGCCGTTTGCCGGTTTTCACCTGATATTGAATCGCCTCTAGGATTTGCTTGAGTTGGGTTTCCTGGGGATAGAGCTTCACCAATTTTTCGAGGGGAGGAATGGCCCCTTTTAAATCCCCCATCTGTAACCGCACTTCCGCTAGTCCCTGTAATGCCGTTGGATTCTCTGGTTCCCGCACTAATACCTTTTCATAACCCTGGGCGATCGCCTGAAGATTTTCCTTCGGAGGTTGATTCGCGGTGGGAGCCGGTGTTTGCGGGTTCTGAAACATCCCAAACATCGGAATAATCATGGTTCCGAGAAAAGCCAAACCTGACCCAATAATCAAAACCTTCTGCAACCTTTGTCGCCCTGTACGGCGTGAACTATTCTCTGACATCATGCAAATCGAGCTAAAAAGCGATAAACAACAAAGCAAACACGCACCGGAGTCAGGGTAACATATTCGTTCAAGGGATTGATTAAAAGCATTCCTTGGGAATACAAGAGGGCAATGGATGAGCGGGGTTCATTAGAGATACCGATTAGATGTACCGATACCAACGGAAATAACCATAGGCCCCCCCACTAAAACTCAGTAAACAAATCACCGTCACCACGAACCACGTCCATGAACTATTTAATCCCATAGAGCGTAACTGAACCCGTCCCAACATTGCTGAAGCCAACAAAACCAAAAGCTCCACAAAAAAATTAAACCAACGCAACATCAACACAAAGAGAAAAGACCAGAGCAAAATCGAAAACATGGACTTAATCTCAGATTTCAGCCAACTTCCCACAAAAAACGTTAACAGGGTCACGGGAGCCGTCAGAGCCAAGGACGTTAACACAATCCCCAGCAGGGCTAACAAATGCACTGTCCAAATAAATGTCCCTTCCTCCAGACCAACCTGTAACGGTAAGCCCTCCTCCAACCACTGTTTACTCCAAGCCGCACTCAGGCCCGCGACCTCCCAACCAAAGCTGAGATAGGCAATGATTAAGAGTGCCACCGACAGAAACGGAATCAAGGTGGGCCAACCCATAGGCAAACTTCTCCTGGTCACAAAAAAGGGCGATCGCCGTATCCAACCCCCATGAAAAGGAAGGGAGCCTCGCCTCTCACCGGAAACGGTACTCCCTTGCTGCCATGGTTGTTGCTGCGTTTAGGATAAAGACTGAATAATATAGTCAAAATAGGGAGCAGCCTCATTCGCTTCTTCACCGTTCAGCAGACCTAAAGCCGCCTCCTTTAGACAACGAATCGCCTCCACCATCCCCGGCACCGGGACATTAAGGGAGTTATACATCTCTTTAACCCCGATTAAACCGGTTTTTTCGATGGGGTCTTTACTCCCCGCCAAAATCCCATAGGTGACGAGACGGAGATACCAGCCGTAATCCCGTAAACACTGATTGTATTGACGTTGACCGTAGGCATTGCCTCCAGGAGCGCGAAAATCGGGCCGCTTCTTGAATAACTGCTTTTGGGCTTGATCAACAATCTTTTTTTCATTTTCAGCCAGGGTTTCAGCGATACGAATCCGCTGTTGGCCGGTTTTTAAAAACGCTTGGATACCCTGAAGTTCACCACTACTGGGATATCGAAGTTCGTCATCTGCTTTTAGAATAACTTGACTAACGACGCTCATGATAACAACAAGAATCTCTTATCATCCTGTAGTTTAGCCTGAGTTGGCGGTTCTCGGTCTATCCCTCCTCAAAAGTTCCCTCCTTTGGGGGGTCAGGAAAAGGGACAGCCTACGCGGTTAGGTTAAGTCAGGGATCTGTTAAAAAATGTTAAGTTATTTGCCGATTATTAAAACCAGTGTTAAGCGTTGATCCCCTGAGACCCAGTTTAAGTGACCCTCCCAGCCTATTGGAAAAACCTATGACATTATCCCTAAAGCCCCTGTTCTCTGCCGAAGACATAGCCCAACGAGTCCAAGCCCTAGCCCATTCCATTAACCAGGATTATCACAATACGCCGTTAACAGTGGTCGGTATTCTCAAAGGTTCCTGGATCTTCATGGCGGATCTCGTGCGATCGCTGACCATTCCCATCGAAAACCTCGAATTTTTACAATTATCCAGCTACGGAGACCATACCACCAGTTCAGGCAAGGTGGAAATTTTATTAAACCTCACGCCGGACAGTATCCGAGGCAAACATCTCTTAATGATTGAGGATATTATAGACACCGGTTTTTCCCTCCAAACCACCCTAGACTTATTAAGTCCCTATCATCCCGCCTCCCTCCGCATTTGTACCCTTTTAGATAAACCCAGCCGGCGACAAATCGAGGTCAAAATAGATTATTACGGCTTTCAAATTGCCGATGATTTTGTGGTCGGTTACGGGCTAGATTATCAACAAAAATATCGTCATCTACCGGCCCTTTACACCATCACCTCCCATTTTTAACCGGAGTCTCCAGTCATCACCGGGAATCTTGCGCCTCTAACGGTACAATGCTTTACGGCAGACACCAACTGCCCCTACCCCTGTACCCTTTGGAGAAACGTCGTGGATTTATCCCTCATTCCTGCCCAACCCAAGCCCGGTTTGATCAATGTGCTGATTGAAATTCCCGCCGGCAGTAAAAACAAATACGAGTTTGATAAAGACCTCAACGCCTTTGCCCTCGATCGCGTTCTGTATGCCTCCGTACATTATCCCTACGATTACGGTTTTGTTCCTAATACCCTCGCCGATGATGGCGATCCCCTCGATGGCATGGTCATTATGGATCAACCCACCTTTCCCGGTTGTGTGATTACAGCCCGCCCCATTGGCATGTTAGAAATGGTGGACGGCGGCGATCGCGACGAAAAAATCCTCTGTGTACCCGACAAAGATCCCCGTTACGCCCAGGTCAAATCCCTGAAAGACTTAGCCAGCCATCGCCTAGACGAAATTGCCGAATTTTTCCGCACCTACAAAAACCTAGAGAAAAAAGTCACCGAAATCCTCGGATGGAAAGACGTAGAATTCGTCATGCCCCTCGTCGAAAAATGTGTGAAAGCCGGACAAAAATAGCTTCCTATCTCTGAACGGTTGCCGCGTGCTAACCCATCATCCCATTTCCTCCGCTACCTATCCCAGGGGAAACTGCCAATTAACAGCGACAAGTCCCCCTTACCCAGGGGGGTTTAGGGGGATACCGGGTAATTGATTAAGCTACAGAGTGGAATTTACGCTTTTGCTCCCTATCTAAAGGGGATTAAGGAGGATACGGATTCGCTCCCCAAACCCACTATTAATTCCCTACAATAAATCCTTAAACCGATCCTCAATTATCCTGACTTAAAATTATGCTGTTGAAATCCACCACCCGTCACGTTCATATCTTTACAGCAGAAATTGAAGGGAATGAACTTGTTCCCAGCGATAAAGTATTAACCCTGGATATTGACCCCGACAACGAATTTAATTGGACAGAAGAAGCCCTCCATCAGGTCTATCGCCAATTTGATCATTTAGTGGAATCCTACAGTGGCGAAGAACTCAGTGAGTATAACCTCCGCAAAATGGGTTCCGAATTAGAACATTTTATCCGTTCCCTCCTGCAAACCGGCCATATTAGCTACAACCTCAACAGTCGAGCGTTAAATTACAGTATGGGTCTGCCCAAAGTCGAAAGCCCCGAAACCGAAGGGAAATATCTGTTGACTTAAGCCTTCCCAAAAACGTCAAATTAAAGAAATACGGGTGCGGCAGGGATCGAACCTGCGACCGTCCGCTTAGAAGGCGGATGCTCTATCCACTGAGCTACGCACCCCATAAGGATTTCAAAGATCCCTTGAGAAAATGGGCTTAAAACTGGCTTAATTTTATCAGCCAGATTCAACCATGTCCATCAAATTGTAGCAAAAGCATCCCTATTCAGCTTAGGTAGCCACCTAATCCCCTTATGTTTAAGAGAAAACCAATGAACGAACACTAAGGCATTAGACATAGAACTAATGGACGCTATCTTGAAATGAAGGCCAGTTATTATAATGGCTGTTAGGGAGATTATTGAGCGTGTATCTCCTTCATGTTAACCAAGCATTTTCAGAGTTTCCCATGACAAGCCAAAGTATTACACTAATAGTCGAAGAAGAGCAGAGTAACTCAAACGAAACTCTTGAGGAAGAAATAAAAAAATATTCTGCCGTTGTTTCTAGTGATTCTTACTCTATGTCTGTGGGAGAACTCGCTTCCATGTATCGAGATGATGAACTCAATCTTCATCCGGAATTTCAGCGTTTTTTTCGTTGGACAGACGAGCAAAAATCTCGATTTATTGAATCTTTACTATTAGGGATTCCTGTTCCTCCTATTTTTGTTTCTCAGCGAGGTGATGGAGGATGGGATGTCATTGATGGTTTACAGCGTTTATCAACTATTTTTCAATTAATGGGAGAGCTAAAAGAACTAAAGGATGGAAAAATAAAAACAAAAACACCCTTAATCTTAACGACAACTACATACTTAAAAGCATTGAAAGGCAAGCAGTGGAACAATCCTCAAGAACCAGAACTTGAACTTCCCCAATCTGCCAAAATTGCCATTAAACGAGCCAGATTTGATGTCAACATCGTTAAAGCTTCTAGCGATAGGATGGCAAAATACGAAATCTTTCAACGTCTTAATACAGGAAATTCCTTAGCAACTCCCCAGGAGGTTAGAAACTGTGTTTTAGTTATGGTCAATGAAGATTTTTTTAACTGGTTTAAAGCATTAGGGGATTATACTTACTTTAAAGAGTGTTTAGTTTTAACCGATAGAAAGGAAGAAGAAGCTTTTGATTTAGAGTTATTAACTCGTTTTTTGGTGATGGTTAATGCTGACGTTAATAATTTACAAGATATAGAAGATTTGGATTTATTTCTAACCGATGAAATTCAGGAAATTGCAAACAATCATGATTTTGAAAAAAATAAATTTGAATTGGTATTTAAGAAAGCGTTTGAATTTTTGAATAAAACTTTAGAAGAAAATAGCTTTAAAAAATTCAATGCTCAACGCGATAAATATAGTGGCCCCATTCTCATGTCCTTATTTGAAATTGTGGCGGCTGGTCTGGGGTATCATCTTTTGCAAGGATATAATTTGCCAAATCCTGAAATCTTTAAAGAAAAGCATCAATTAATTCTCCATGATCCTCGATTAAATCAAGGGAATATTTCTGGTCGTAGTTCTAATGCGCGAACCCGTATTCCTAACACGGTCAAGTATGGACGAGAATGGTTTAGACAATGGCAATAAGAAATATAGATGACTTTTTTTCTCTTCTAGCGGAAGATAGCCAGCGACGCAGACGAGAATTAATTACCATCAGAGAGTTAATTAAAAATAATCGTGAGCATGAACAAAAAGTGCTTTGTCGTATGGCCATTATGATAGCCTATGCCCATTGGGAAGGATTTGTAGAATCTACATCTATCCATTATGTTGAGTATGTTGAATCAAAGGGAACTCTTTTTGAAGAATTGTCTCTGAATTTTCAAGTTCTGGCTTATAAAAAAGAAATGTTAGAGTTTGGAGAATCGCCCCGAAAAATTACTCCTTATTTTAAGTTACTGGAGCTTAGAGGGACAAGGGTAAAATTTAATGCCAAAAACAAAAAAATTATTGAAGCCAATGCTAATTTAAATTATGAAAATTTTAAAAATATTTGTCAATCAGTCGGGGTGAGTTGCGGCGAAGGATCTTATTGGTCAAAGCAGGAACCTTATATTAATGAATTGGTTAAATTTCGGTGCAGTATTGCCCATGGTGGTTTAGATACCCATCGTTATAAGTACACGGACGAGGTGTTATGCAAAGTGATGGAATTCATAGAGCGATACCAGACGGATTTAGAAAACTTAGCGGTGACGGATGCTCATTTTGAGCCTGGCTAGTGTTGACTGAGCAAACCCCAACGATAAGAACTTTCCTTCGCAATTCTCTGTACCCACTCTGTTTTTTCCTAGCCGATGACCTTTTCTTTTCATTGCCAAGCCACCTGTTCCCATTCCCAAGCCCGTGCAGGGGTTTGGCAGACTCCCCATGGCCCGGTAGAAACCCCTCGTTTTATGCCGGTGGGTACCCTCGGTACGGTAAAGGGGATTACCCCGGATCAATTAGCGAACACGGGGGCGCAAATGGTTTTAGCCAATACTTATCATTTGCATTTGCAACCGGGGGAGGGCATTATTGAGCGATCGGGCGGTTTGCATCGGTTTATGGGCTGGTCTGGCCCTCTATTGACAGATTCCGGCGGATTTCAAGTTTTTAGCTTGAGCGCGTTACGCACGATTTCGGAAAAAGGAGTGGTGTTCCGATCGCCGAAGGATGGTCGTTTGATTGAGATGACCCCGGAAAAGTCTATTCAGATACAAAATGCTTTGGGGGCCGATGTGATCATGGCCTTTGATGAATGTCCGCCGGGTCAAGCCAGTCGGGAAGTGGTAGAAGCGGCCACGGCCAGAACCTATCGGTGGCTAGAACGTTGTTTGCAAGCCCATCAACGAGCGGATCAAGCCTTGTTTGGTATTGTGCAGGGGGGCATTTATCCCGATTTACGCGCCCAGGCGGTACAGGATTTGATTCCGTTGGATTTACCGGGCTATGCCATTGGGGGTGTGAGTGTGGGAGAGGCCCCTGAATTGATTCATAAAGTGGTACAAACCACAACGCCATTATTACCGTTCCATAAACCGCGTTATTTGATGGGGGTGGGAACCTATCGGGAAATGGTGGTGGCGATCGCCTCTGGTAGCGATTTATTTGATTGTGTGATTCCGACTCGTTTGGGTCGCCATGGTGCGGCCTTGGTGCAGGGAGAACGCTGGAATTTAAAAAATGCCCCGTTTCGAGAAGATTTTCGCCCCTTGGATGAAACCTGTCCCTGTTATACCTGTCAGACCTTTAGCCGCGCCTATCTCCATCATCTCGTGCGATCGCGGGAAATGTTGGCCTATATTCTCCTGTCGTTACATAATGTGACGGAATTAGTGCGTTTTACGACCCGCATTCGGGAGGCTATCCTTGGCGATCGCTTTTTGCAGGAATTTGGTCATTGGTTATAAGCTTGCCATTACCCGTCTTCATCGAAAATTTGGGTTTGAAACCCCGTCCCTTCGATAGTTCGACAATGCTCACCAACCCCAGGCTCAGGATGAACCTCTAGGACGGCTTTGTATGGGTGAGTTAACGTTTTCAGCAGGGAATCGCTAGAATGTGAGCATGAAAAAAGCATTGAGATTTAGATTCTATCCAACCCCAGAGCAAGAGTCGCTATTGCGCGGTGAGGATGTCAACAAAAGGAACCGTTAAACCTTCTGGGAATAGCAATGTGAGGCTTTAAAAGTTAGGGGATCTCCAGGGAAAGTTGAACGTGGGGCGTGGGTAGCCCTTGGATTTCCGGTTTGCGTTGCAGACGTTGCCAATAATCCTCTAAACCGCTTTCAGAACTTCCCGGCGTTTGGGTATCTCGCTTGAACCATTGCTGAAAGACCAATTCTCGCTGATCCTGGGGCGGCACTAATTGATAGATGCGTACCGATTTTTTATTGATGCGTTGGGTTTTGAGGCATCGTACATCGTAGCCAATCTGGTCTAAGAGACGACGTAGAATGGTAATGGGACTGGCATTTTTGGCAATTCCTACCCCTAGGACGGTTTTAATATCTCCCCGGTTTTGTCGAGCGATGTTACCTAATAGAGCCACATCGGGATCGAGGGAGGATAATTGTCGTTGGGGATGGGCTAATAAAACGGATACTCCTAGGATTTCCAATGTCCCGATCGCCGCCCCTAATTGGGAATGATTAAAGTCCGGCATAAAAAGGCTACCTTGACCTTGTTCAATGAATAAGCGGGCAATTTTGGCATCTCGATCTGCGAGGAAGGGACGACCCAGGGTTAAGAAATAATGCAAACGGAGTTTTTGATACCATCCCTGGTCATCTAGCCGAATTAATTCGGGGGTAATGGTTAAACCATAGCGTTCTTTTAATTCAAATTTGCGAATGGCTCGTCGTTCCCAGGGTTTTTTCACTAATCGTTTTTTCAGGGTTTGATACTGGGCTAAACTGATGTTAGTAGC
>JAYKIP010000426.1:0-8821 GCA_035286205.1 Merismopediaceae cyanobacterium | reverse complement strand
AGTTTTTCTAATAATTGCCAAAAGGGTTCACTGCCGGGAAATTGATATTGTCTTTCCTGTCGCCATTGGTCAGGATCGCGCCAAATATTAATGGGTTGGGTTTCTCCGGGTAAAAAAACGGCACAGGCGGGATCACAAAAACTGGCCGCCGGTAAGGGAACACCTAGCTGGGTAAACAAACGATGGTGAATCCCCCCCGGTTCTAACCCGGCCACCTGGGTCGCTCCCACATCAAAAATAAAGTCCCGGCGTTTGAAGGTCGAAGCACAGCCCCCCACCGCGATCGCCTGTTCATAGATGGTGACTTGATAACCCTGTTGGGCCAGAAGAGCCGCCGCCGTCAGTCCACCAATCCCCGCCCCAATGACAATTACTTTGCCTTGCATTGCTTCACTGAATTTAACATTACTTAACATTACTTAATATTTTGTGACATTTTGGGGGATTCTGGGAAATCTCTAGGGGAGACGAGCCAGTTCTTTAATTTATGGAACAGACACACTGCTTATTTGATGGTAATTCACTAACTGAAAGCCTTCTTGTTCCAGGCGATCGCGGACTTTAGGACTTAATAAAGCGGCTAACTCTAGCGGGCCTTGGGGATTAATGGAATGACTGAGGGTATCCGGATGGGCATAAATTTCTACCCGGTTCGCCTGAATTTGGGGCAATAATTGTAATAAATAAGACTCGTCTATTTGACCGGTTTGTAAGAGGCCATAAACGCGATCGCAGAGACCCACTGAGGTTTGAGCCAATAACTTTTCTCCATGGCGACGTAATTGGGTAAAAATTTGGGATTGAATCAACTTTAACCAGGGGTTATGGGGACTAATTTTGAGGGTAAAATTTAACTCTTCGTAGGGTAAACGAATAAAGGGAATCGAAAATTCTGGCGCGAATTCCTTCAAAATGCCTAAAATCACCGGATGGGTATGTAAATGTAAATGACCATCCACATGGGAAAGGGGTAAACCCGTTGCTTGAAAGGCTTGTAATTGGGCATAGATTTCCTGTCTTAATGCCGGTCGGGCGGCGGAACTGAACTGGTAGCGTAAACCGGCTTGCACCGGATCGTTTAAAAAATGCCCTTGCTCATTCACTAAATGGGGAATTTCCCGATAAGATAACTGCGATCGCCCACACACCAGGGTTAAATGTAAACCCACTCCTAAGCAGGGATTTTGTTTAGCTAGGGCTACGGCCTCAGCAAATGCCGAACCGGTCACCATTAAACTGGTATTGGTTAAAATACCCTCTTGATGGGCTTGAATAATGGCTTGATTAACACTCGAAGACAAACCAAAATCATCGCCGTTAATAATTAACTGTTTCATGCCCGCCAAAAATTCCTAAAAATTCCTAAAAATTCCTAAAGTTCCCTAAAAATAATAATTTAAAATCATACTCACCAGAAAAATAAACTGTAATCCTAAAATCCCAAAATACAGTAGGGGTTTAAAGCGCAAGGTGACTAACATTAACCCGACACCCGATAGGTTAAACAAGCCGGCGGTTAATAAAAATGCTAATAAGGCCCCCTGCCACCAATGACCCAAGAAGGGAACAATAAATCCCGTACTACTTAAACTTCCCCCGCCCCAAATGATGCCACTCACCAGCATGGTTAAGGTTTGTTCTAGGGGACTCACCATCAGATTAGACAAATCACTAAACGGCCAATACACCTGACAAGTCACCGCGATCGCTGTTGTCAGCACGAGAATAAAGCCTAACTCTAAACTTTCCTCCATGGCATTAATGAAAAACAAGCGAAACTTTTCCGACAGAGGACGGGAATGAATCTGGGGAGCCGCATAGTGGTACAGCAAATTGCCGCTACGATGTAACGGATCACTGCCTTCATTTAATTCAATAAATGACCCGGAGTGTAGTAACGGCATACGCCCCAATGGGGAAACCGATAAATCCTCTGCGTCCTTCTGCTCCAAGACTTTACGCCCCCGGTACAAACTCGATAATAAGGCCAGGGCGATCGCCATTAACCAACCTAAGGCCAAGCGTAAAAAAGCCAAACGGGGTTGCCCGGCTAACAACGCGAAACTATCCCGCATCACCCAAAAATTTAAGGTCGGAGCCGCAATCAGAAAACTCACGGCAAGGGGTAACGAGGCCCCCTGTAACAACAACCGCCGGACTAACGGAATCGCGCCCAATTGACCAAGGGGTAACAATAAGCCCAAGGCACTGCCCACAATACTGGCCAACACACGACTCCGGGGAAACCGCGCCACTAACTTATGTTCATCTACAAACACCAGTAAGGCACTGGACAGCAGGATACCCGCCACCAAAAAGGGCAAAGACAAAAAAATCTGACTCAAAAACAGCGTGATTAACTCCCGAAGGAGAGGGATTTGGGTGAGCAGAGACTCGAAAGCGTTCAACATGCGGTGTGTCAACAAGGGCTACAGGCAATGTACCTTACTTTGGGAGAGGGAAAAACCGGGCAGTTTCAGAAAACGGCGTGAATTAACGGTACTCTAGCGTTTAATAGTAATCGCTTTTTCCCCTCTACTCTTTTCTCCCGACCCTTCATGTTAGCCAAACGCATTCTTCCCTGTCTTGATGTCAACGCCGGCCGGGTGGTCAAGGGCGTAAATTTTGTGGATTTAAAAGATGCCGGTGATCCCGTTGAATTAGCTCGTCTTTACAATGACGCAGGAGCCGATGAGTTAGTGTTTTTAGATATTACCGCAACCCATGAAGCCAGGGACACGATTATAGATGTGGTGTATCGTACCGCCGAGGAAGTGTTTATTCCCCTAACGGTCGGAGGTGGCATTCAATCCTTAGAGCAGATTAAAAATTTGTTACGGGCCGGGGCCGATAAAGTGAGTATTAATTCTGCGGCGGTGCGTAACCCGGCGTTAATTAATCAGGCCAGCGATCGCTTTGGGGTGCAGTGTATTGTGGTTGCCATTGATGCTCGTCGTCGGGTCGATCCAGGGAATCCGGGATGGGATGTCTATGTGCGGGGCGGCCGAGAAAATACCGGACTCGATGCGATCGCCTGGGCCAAGGAAGTCACCCAACGGGGAGCCGGGGAATTATTAATCACCAGTATGGATGCGGATGGTACCCAAGCCGGCTATGATTTAGAGCTAACCGCCCAGATCGCGGAACAGGTGGAAATCCCGGTCATTGCCTCTGGAGGAGCCGGTAACTGTCAGCATATTTACGAGGCCCTGACCACTGGCAAGGCCGAAGCCGCCCTGTTGGCCTCCTTGTTACATTACGGACAACTGACGATCGCCGAAGTCAAAACCTATCTCCACCAGCACCAAATCCCTGTCCGCCTCAGCGAAACCCAAATCTTTAGAAAATCTTAAATTGTTGAACCACTCTTGCCAGCCACACAAATTGGATTAAAATGGAATCAAAGTTTACAATTCGTAATATATGTTGGTTCCCATTCTCATTTTTGATGTGGCTCTGGTGGCCTGGTCGCTACATCTAATGCAGCAGGCAGTGGAAGAGCAAGAGTTTTCCCTGATGTTGGCGGGAACCTTAGTCGCTTTGGCCGCCGCCGCCATGTTAGTCGTGTATTTTCTGATGGGTCACTGCCTCACCTATTTGACCCAGGTTCCCTATTCCTAAGCTCAAGGTGCGTTAACCGTGTCCGGTAAGGGAGGAGCCTCACGACAGTATCAAGATTTTGATCAACCTTCAGTTTATTTGCTCGCCAGTTTATTAATTCTTTTGGCGATCGCCCTGACTCGAACCGGTGCCTGGTTAACGTTAGCTTGGTATGGTTTGGGTTTACTGATTTACTACGGGGTTAATCGGGCTAACATTCGCCTGGCTTGGCAGAGCCTGACGGTGGAATATCTTTTTTTAAATGTGATGATTCTGAGTAATGGGTTTGCAACCCAGGGAACCCCATTGTGGCAGTGGGGTTGGTTGATGGTGACCTGGGAACGTTTAATGATCACCGGTACGGTCAGTTTAAAATGTTTGTTGTCGTTAATGGCGATCCATTGTTTACTCGGTTCCTTGACTCAACAGCAAATTTTTCAAGCCCTTTTAGGGTTAAGGGTTCCGCCTCTGCTGGTGGCTGTGATGGAATCCATGTTACGTTATTTAGAGCTATTAAAACAGGAATTTCAAACGGTTTATCGGGCGGCCCTCGCTCGCAATTTTTGCTTAACCCCGCAAACGACTCGTTGGATTCTAGCCCAGGCGATCGGCTCTCTGTTTATTCGCACCTATGATCGCGGCGATCGCGTTTATCAAGCCATGGTGGCCAGGGGTTATCAGGGTTTACCAAAAAGAGATCCTTCACTCCGTCAACCCTTTAAGGCTTCAGAATGGTCTTTTTTAGCAGGCATTTTCGCTTGGTTAGGTTTTGGTCAATTCCTTTAAAAGTCCCCCTCACTAAGCGGATCAATCGAGACTCGGCATTAATAATGACCGTCAAAACACACATGATCCCGACCCTTAGCTTTCGCCTGGTAGAGAGCTTGATCCGCCGCGACAATCAGCGCTTCGGGCGAAGATTTTGGACTCGGAATCACATGGGCCACCCCAATACTTAAAGTGACTAAGCCTAGGGGCGATTGACTATGGGGAATTTCTAAGGATTTGACATTTTCTCGAATCGTTTCTGCCAAATAAATAGCTCCTTCGAGGTCAGTATTCGGTAAAACAACGGCAAATTCTTCGCCACCATATCGGGCTACTAAATCGGCGGGCTGTTTGAGGGCAAAACTTAACACTTGAGCGACTTCTTGCAGACAATTATCGCCGCTGGGATGACCGTAGTGGTCATTAAATTGTTTAAAAAAGTCAATATCACAGAGGAGGAGGGATAATTCCCCCTGGGAACGCTGGAGCCTCTGCCATTCTTTTTGTAGATAATTGTCAAATAAATGACGATTCCCTACTTTGGTTAAAGCATCCTGGGAAGATAATAATTGTAATTGTAAATTGGCATTTTCTAGCTGACGGTAGAGTTCCCCCTGATGGATGGCGATCGCCACTTGATTGGATAATTCCGCTAAGAGTTGTAGTTCATGGTCAAGCCATTTACGGGTACGGCAACAATGGTGAGCAATCATTAAGCCCCACAGTTTATCTTGAAACATGATGGGAACCACAAGATTTGCCTTGACTTGATAATGGGCCAATAAATCCTGATGACACTGAGATAAATTAGCCTGGTGAATATCTTCAATGGCTCGTACCCGTCCTTGACGATAAAGTTTTACATAATTTTCTTTAAAACAGGGATCATAAATCACTTCGTTTATGATCGGTTGGCAATTCTGGGAACGGGATTCCACTGCAATTTTTCCCGACCATTTTTCATCAAATTGATAGAGAACCACCCGATCCGTATCTAAAAAGTGACGAATCTCGTTGGCTGTGGTATGTAAAATATCATTAATATTTAGAGATAACCGCAGTTTTTGGGTGATCTGTAAAATCATTTTTTCCCTCAGCGATCGCTGTTTTAATTCTTCTTGAAGGGCGGCATATTCCAGGATCTTTTGCGATAATTCCGTGCGTTCTGGTAAACTTTCCTCTAGGAGCGGCAAAGGAGAAGAAAACCGCCGGGAGGCCCGATGGGACGGTGTAAAAGACACCAGATGATGCACGGTTTCTTCCTGAAAACGGATTAACTGCGGACTGAAGACTAACGGGGCGATCGCATTAGCTGGCACCGGACAACTGATATAAAATCCTTGACCGTAATCACAATTCATCGCTCGCAACCGGGTCAACTGCTCCTGGGTTTCAATCCCTTCAGCGACCACCTTTAAGTTCAGACCCCGACTCAGAGCAATAATACATTGAATAATGGCCGCATCCTGACTCTTTTCAAGAAAATCCTTCAAAAAAGATTTATCAATTTTTAGCACATGAATGGGCAAGTTCCGCAATACGGCGAGGGAAGAATAACCAGTACCAAAATCATCCACCGCAATTTTAATCCCGGCTTCTTTTAATTGATGCAATACCGGGATGGTTCCCTCAATATCCTGCATCATCAAACTTTCCGTAATTTCAAATTCCAGACGGTGGGGCGGCATTCCCGTTTCTTCTAAAATCTGAAAAATTTGAGCCAGTAAATCCGGTTGTTGAAATTGACGGGCCGATAAATTAATGGCCAACCGGAAATCTACATTCCCCTGGGGTTGCCATTGTTGGTATTGTTGACAGGCCATGCGGAGAACCCAGTAACCCACTTCCACAATTAAGCCGGTTTCTTCCGCTAAGGGAATAAAATCTGCTGGAGACACCAAACCGAGGTGGGGATGTTGCCAACGTAATAAGGCTTCAACGCCGCTTAATTGCCCAGAGATTAAATCCAATTGGGGTTGATAATAAATTAATAATTCATTGCGCTCTAAGGCCCGTCTTAAATCTGCTTCTAAACTGAGACGATCCAGTTTTCCCCCTGCCGATTGAGGACGATAAAATTGATAATTATTTTTGCCCTGTTGTTTAGCTTGGGTTAGGGCTGTTTCAGCGTGTTTCAGGAGGGTTTCCGGGGTTTCTCCATCGTAGGGGGCAAGACTAATTCCCACACTCGCGGTGAGATAAATCACCTGCCCTTGCACATAAAAAGGGTCGCGAAAACTGCCGAGGACTCCCTGACAAAGATTCACCACTTCATCTACATAATTGAGATGAGTAGAAAGTACGGTAAAACCATCCCCATGCCAACGGGACAGCAGGGGTTTCGTTCCTTCAAATTCTTCTAATTGGGTTTGCAGTCGGGAGGCCACCTGTTGCAAAAGGAAATCCCCCACGCCATGGCCCAATCCTTCGTTAATGCGTTTAAAACGGTCTAGGGCAATGACTAAAACGGCTAGAATTTCCCCTTGGTAAAGGGCATCGAGGAGAGCCAACGTTAATCGCTGATTAAAGATGACCCAGTTGGGTAGTTGGGTTAAAGGATCGTAGGCCGTTTGATGATGAATCAGGCGCGTTAAAAACTGTTGGGTCACATTCATATACAGTTGCGCCCCGATCGCCTTGGCCAGATTCAGTTGGGCCTTTGTCCAGGGAGGAACCCGGCGTTGGGTTTCAATCCAGGCCACAAAAGAATCCCTAGGGCGTTGATTGCGAATATCGGGATCATGATGGCCCGCCCATCGCTTGGTAAATTCCTGTTCTCGACGACCCAGGATAAGACAGCCCACCCATTGCTCCTGGGAACGGAGGGGTAACACCAATAATGCCTGTAAACCAGCTTCCTGAAAATAGGGGGCGATCGCCTGACCATCGGGATCAGTGGCTAATGCTTCCAGGGAATACAAACCCAGGTCGCTATAATCCGCCAAGGGTTTATCCCAACGGGATTGGGGATGGCTATCCTCGAAGGATTCCCAGAGGCGTACCGATTTACCCAGGGTTCCCTTCATCAAACTTTGCCAAAACGGATGTTCAATCAAAGGCGTTAACGGTTGAGAGAAGCCCAGGTCGTAGCATTGACTCGGTTCCCCGGTCAGATCCGGCGCGAGATACAGTAAACCGGCTTCGCTCTCAAACACCTCCAGACAAGTGGCTAAAACCCTCTGCCAACCTTCCTTGGCTAAACGAGTATTTTGCAGTAATCCATCCAACTGACGCAGTACCTCCTCTTGATAGACCTGACTTCTAACCTGACTCGCCAAACTTTCTTGACTAATGGCTAGGGTGACTTCTTTACTCAGGAGTTCGAGGATGTCAATTTCCGATTCCGAAAAACGGCGGGGGTGACTGTGGTGAATAGCGATCAAACCCCAAAGTTTGTCCTGAAACAAAATGGGGACAGACAAGGAAGCCAGGACTCCCATGGCCAATAAATATTGCAGATGGCAGGGATCCACTTCACGAAATTGCAACGTTGGCGGTGCGCCAGAAATCCCCTCCCGCTCCTTGGGATAATGAAAAGACTTACGCCGGCTCGTCACATCTATACTAACAATCGGGCGATCGCGCTGGAGGGACTCCCGGTGGCCGGGGGGAATATCCGTACTAGGAAAATGTAAACCCAATAAACTCGGTAAGGTCTGGCCGTGGAGAGCCTCAGTAATCACACAACCGCTCCCATCCTCGGCAAACTGATAAATCTTCACCCGGTCAATCTGTAAAAACCCCTGGGTCTGTTCGACAATCACCTGAAGGATCGCCGTAAAATCCAGGGCATTGTGGATTTTTTTGAGAATATTCCCCAAAAAGGTTTCAGAAGGATTTAGTGGCAGAGACATATTGTTTTCGAGTGATTGCAGTGATCCCAAGGCCCACTCCGACCCAACAATCCTAAAAAGATGGCTGAAGACTTAGGTGCTAATCTTAATATGCCCCGATTGTTTCCCAATTTTCTTTTTTCTTAATGATCTGTGATGAAATCCTTGGCCAAGGGCAATCTCTATCCTTGGCATCGGGGGAAATAAATTTGCTATCGTAAAAGGCATTAATCCCTAGCAGACAGGAATTATCCCTAATGGTCTCAAAATCGGCTGTCGTTACCCCTCCCCAATTGGCTCTTGCTCCTTTAACCGTTGCCCCTTCTCAGGTGGTTCGAGCGTCTTTGGGTGAAACGGGAACGGCGATCGCGGCTTTGGGGAAACGCCCTCTGGTGATTGGTGGCCAGCAGACCTTAACCGTCGTGGAAGACCGTCTGAAAAAAGTCGCTAAACAACAGTCCCTAAGCCTAGCCAAGCAAAGCTATCAACCCGACTGTTCGGAAGCCTCGGTGAAGGTTTTGCAACAGGCCCTACAAGACCATCAAGCGGATCTGATTATTGGGATCGGGGGAGGTAAGGCCCTGGATACGGCCAAATTAGTCGCCCACTATGCCCGATTA